>JALRCB010000029.1 GCA_023257525.1 Candidatus Nanopelagicales bacterium | reverse complement strand
CGCGATTAACCTGTGGCAAAACTTGCACTCCTGAGATCGTTGCGGCAAATCGAATCAGACTTGGATTGGATCAACCACTATACGTTCAGTACATCGAATGGATTAAGGGCATTTTTGTTGGACGCACTTTTGGAAGCGGTTCAGCCACATTTGAATGTTCAACCCCATGCTTGGGTTATTCATTCCGCAACGGCGAAGAAGTCACCACCATGATCGTTAATGCACTTCCAGTAACGATGTACCTGGCTCTCGGAGCCTTCACCCTTTGGATGCTTGTTGGAATTTCAGCTGGAATTATGGCTGCAAAGCATCACGGAAAATGGCAAGACCGAACTATTATGGGCATTTCCTTAATTGGATATTCGCTTCCAGTTTTCTTTGTTGGACTTCTACTTTTGGTTTTCGTAATCGTGCGCTGGAATCTGTTGCCGTATCCAGATTATGAATCACCATTTGATGATCCAGTAGCTTTCTTTCAGACCATGCTTTTGCCGTGGGTAACATTGGCAATTCTTTATGCGGCTTATTACGCCCGACTTACTCGCTCCCAGATGCTAGAAACTATGGGCGAGGATTACATTCGCACCGCAAGAGCTAAGGGACTTTCCGAGCGGGTAGTTTTCCGCAAGCATGCTTTCCGGGCGGGCTTAACTCCAATTGTTACTTCCGCTGGTTTAGATCTTGCTGGCTTGTTGGGCGGCGCAGTTATTACGGAATACATATTCAGTTTGCCTGGACTTGGAAGATTAGCAATTGGCGCAGTAACTGAATACGACTTACCAACAATCACGGCAACGGTACTTGTGGCTGCGGTGTTCGTAATCGTGGCAAATTTGGTTGTTGATATTCTTTATGCCGCGATTGATCCTCGGGTGCGCTTGTCATGACAAACGTGATTTTAGAAGTCAAGAACTTAAATGTTGAGTTCACTACCGACGACGGAATCGTCCATGCAGTTAACGATGTTTCGTACACCGTAGAACGTGGCAAGACTTTAGCAATCGTCGGTGAATCCGGTTCAGGTAAAAGCGTTTCCAGTCTGGCTGTGATGGGACTGCTAACAGGGTCTAACTCAAAAATTACCGGTGAAGTGTTTTTCAATGGCAAAGAGCTAGTTGGGGCTGATCCAGAAGAAGTTCGTAAGCTTCGCGGTGATGAAATGGCCATGATCTTCCAAGATCCGCTAAGCGCGCTACATCCTTATTACACAATTGGTGATCAATTAGCCGAAGCAGTTTTAGTACATAACAAGGTAAAGGAATCAGAAGCACGTTCCCGGGCTGCTGAGATGCTCACTAAAGTCGGTATTCCATCAGTTGAGCAACGTATGGATGAATACCCACATCAACTTTCCGGCGGTATGCGCCAACGCGTAATGATTGCAATGGCATTGATTAATGGCCCAGAACTTTTGATTGCTGATGAACCAACGACTGCTTTGGATGTGACGGTACAAGCGCAGATTTTAGATTTGTTGCGGGAGCTGCAAAAAGAATTTGGAACTGCAATCGTTTTGATTACCCATGATCTAGGTGTGGTTGCTGATCTAGCTGATGAAGTTTTGGTTATGTATGGCGGTAGCGCAGTTGAGCATGCGCCAGTTCGTGAAATCTTCTACGAACCGCAAATGCCTTACACCTGGGGTTTGCTGGCATCGATTCCGCAGATTTCTGAGAAGAAAGAGCAGCTTGACCCAATTCCGGGTTCACCACCCTCGCTGCTTAACCTCCCTAACGGCTGTGTGTTTGCGCCACGTTGCACGTTTAAGGATCAAGTACCTGGAGATGCGTGTGCCAAACAGTTCCCAGACTTGCTGGCAGTCTCTGCAGACCATGAAGCTCGGTGCCATTTATCGGAATCGCAGCGCACCGCAATTCGATCTGAACGCAAGATTGGCAAGGTGTAGTCATGACTGAACCAATTCTTAAAGTTAAAGACTTACAAAAGCTATTCCCAATTCAAGGTGGCGGACTATTCAACCGAGTTGTCGGAAATGTTCGGGCAGTTGATGGTTTGAATCTTGAAGTTTTCCCTGGTGAAACTCTTGGCCTGGTTGGCGAAAGTGGTTGTGGCAAGTCAACTGCAGGTCGAGCCATGCTGCGCTTGATTGAACCGACTGCGGGATCGATTGAATTCAACGGACAGGACATTACAAATCTGAAGAAGAAGGATCTAGTTCCGCTTCGCCGCGAAATGCAGATGATTTTCCAAGATCCATTTTCATCGCTTAACCCACGGCACACAATCGGCGACATCATCGGTGCACCATTTCGCGTCCAAGGCGTAAAGCCTGAAGGCGGCATCATGAAGGCAGTTCAAGGCCTCATGGATCGAGTTGGATTAAATCCAGAACACTACAACCGATATCCAAACGAATTCTCTGGCGGACAACGTCAAAGAATCGGTATTGCCCGAGCTATTGCACTTAAGCCAAAGTTAATTGTTTGTGATGAGCCGGTATCAGCTCTTGACGTTTCGATTCAGGCACAGGTGCTCAATCTGTTGGATGATATCCAACAGGAGTTTGGTCTTGCCTACATCTTTATCGCACACGATTTGTCGGTAGTTCGTCATATCTCTGATCGGGTTGCAGTTATGTACCTGGGCAAGATCATGGAACAAGCGCCACAAGACGTTCTATACCAATCGCCGTTGCATCCTTACACGCATGCATTGCTTTCAGCAGTTCCAATTGCAGATCCAGATCTAGAACGCTCCCGCGAACGAATTATTTTGTCAGGCGATTTGCCGAGCCCAAGTAATCCACCAAGTGGCTGCGTGTTTAGAACTCGTTGCTTCAAGGCCCAGGCTCGTTGTGAATCAGAAGTTCCAGAATTGCGCGAGTTAACAACAGGTCACCGAGTTGCTTGCCATTACCCAATGGATGTTTCGAGCAGCGCATCAGCTTCGGGAAATGACTTCATAAGTTAACTTCGAAGTTATTGGACTCCGAGTTGTTCTTTTAAGTACTCAACTGTTAGCAGCATCAAGTTCTCCGAAATGATTTCTTGTGGTGTCATGTGAGTCACCCCTGATAGTGGCAACAGAGTATGCGGCTTCTTATTTGCCAAGAGCGCACCGCTTAATGAAAGTGAATGAGCAGCGACAACATTGTCATCAGCCAGTCCATGAACCAACATGAGCGGACGATCGAGCTGGCCTGCCATTGGCATTAAAGAGTGGTCCTCATATATCTCGGGAAACTTCTCTGGATGGCCGAGGTAGCGCTCGGTGTATGCAGTGTCATACCAAAGCCATTCAGTAACTGGAGCCCCAGCAACTGCGGCATGGAAAACATCTGGTCGTTTCATTACTGCCAATGCAGATAAGTAACCACCAAATGACCAGCCAGTTATACCGACTCGGCTAGCGTCAACATCATCGGGAAAATGTTTAGCCACATCGGCAATGGCAGCCACTTGGTCATCAAGTACCGGCGTAACGAAGTCCTGGTAAATCGCATGATCCCAGGCAGGGCCTCGACCACCGGTACCACGATTGTCGGCAATGATCACAACAAATCCTTGATCCGCAAACCATTGATCAATGGCATAACTGAGCGCACCATTTTGAACTTGTGGACCATGCGGACCACCGTATGGCCGCATCATGACTGGGAGTTTTTTACTGCCGTGCACATGGTCTTGCGGAAACAAAACCGCCGTATTCACTTTGTGAGATCCAGTTTGAAGCACGTGTACTTGCGATGTGAAATTCGGTGACTCTGCCAGAGAGTCAAAATAGTGTTCGGTCTTTACGCCCCGACGAAGCTGGTAGCTCCGGGTATTAGTATCAAGACGCGATTCAATTACAACTTGAAGTTCTGCGGAAGTAGTTGTTGCGCTAGCAATTCCACCCTGCGAAATCTCCGTGATGGATCCGTCAAAACCTAGACGGATTAAGTCGCGCGACAAAGCATCCTGAGTTGCGATCACATCTATGTAATCATCCTTGATATCGATAACTGACATAATTTGAAGTCCAGCTGGTGACATTGCTTTTCCAGCAAGCTGTAATTCCCGAGTATCGGATTGGCGATTATCAACGACTGAAACGATTTGTCCGTTATGCCAACGTGGTTGACCAGAAATTACTTCGACGAATTCGTGGTCGGTCACTTCATGTACATTCTCTAACCCAGAAGCGCCTGCTGAATAAGTGACGAAATGTTGTTGCGCGCGGTCGGCAACAGTGATTAACGCGTTGCAATCCTTTTGCCAGGAAACCGAAATCAAATATTCGAATGCATCGACATCCCAGCGGATTGCTTCACGTGCACCACTAATCGATATTTTCTCAAGTCCAACTTTTGCATTTTTCGTGCCAGCCGCAGGGTATTTAATTTCTTGCGGAGTCTTTGCTGGAGTTGCTGGATCTGAGATCCACCAAGTTTGCACTTCAGCGTCATTTACTGACTCAACAATCAAACTGTCACTATCTGGTGACCACCAGTAGCCATGCATCCGACCAAATTCCTCTGATGCAATGAAATCCGCCAAACCCCAAGAAACGTTCTCAGCTTTTTCGTTGGTTAAATTGCGTAAGTTGCTTCCAGCGAAATCAACTATGAACAAATCTTTGCCATCAGACCAAGCAACATAGTTTCCATCAGGAGAAAGTCTTGGATCGATAACTGGTCCATCCACATTCAAGTTCTTTAATGCGGCATCAGAAGTTTTACCAACGAATAGTTGCCCAGAAAGTGCAAAGGCAACTTTGGTTCCCTTGCGATCCGTTGAATAGGAAGTAATTCCAGAAGTGGTTTCTCGCATTCGTTCGCGCCGTGCTCTTTCGGCAGCCGGAACTTCAGCATCATCAGCCAGAAGAACTCGAGGATCTGCGAACTTGGTTTCGATTCGCTTTGCTACGTCATAGATCCAAAGCGAGTTAACGGAATCTCGGCCACTATCGCTTCTTAGAAATAGGACTTGCGCACCGGATTCGCACACCTGAAAACTTCGTGGTGCTCCCAGTTGAAAATTACGAGTTGCCGCACTTTGGCGTGGAAAGGATTCGGTCACCCCTTGATCCTGCCACGTTTAACTAGTAGGTGTCTCGTACAGTTGGTACATGACATCTAGCTCAGGCGTTCTGCCGAATCACCGCTTGTTATTGGTGCATGCACATCCTGATGACGAAACTATCGGCAGTGGCGCAACTATGGCTAAGTATGTATCTGCTGGGGCACAGGTCACGCTTGTCACCTGCACGTTAGGTGAAGAAGGCGAAATTTTAGTTCCAGAACTTGCCCATTTGGCTGCTGACCAATCGGATGGATTGGGCAAACATCGAATTACGGAATTAGCAGCAGCTATGGCTGAACTTGGCGTGACTGACTGGCGACTCTTGGGTGGTCCGCACGCTTTTCGGGATAGCGGGATGGTGGGCACACCGCCAAACGATCGCATCGATTGTTTTTGGCGCGCAGATCTATTGGAAGCAGCAAAGCATTTAGTAAAGATAATTCGCGAAACCCGTCCTCAGGTATTAGTCACTTATGATGATTTCGGCGGGTACGGACATCCAGATCATATTCAGGCACATCGCGTTGCAACATATGCGCGGGAGTTAGCAGCAGCGCCTAGTTTTGCTCCTGAATTAGGAGCCCCTTGGTCAATAGCAAAGGTTTATTGGACTGCGTTTCCAATTAGCGTGATGCGAGCTGGAATCGAAATGCTAAAAGCGGCGGGTGAGGACACTGGATTTGCCGCGCAAGATCCAGATGAAATTCCATTTGCTTGTCCAGATGAACTTGTTACGACAGCAATTGATGGTGGGGAATTTGCAGAACAGAAAATGCGTGCCCTGCGAGCTCATGCCACGCAGATAAGTACTGAAGAAGGATTCTTTGCACTTTCTAACAACCTAGGTTCACAGGTTATGGGTACTGAGTACTACCGACTGGTGGCTGGAACTCCAGCGGAACCGTTTGATGCAATGGGTAGAGAAACTGATTTGTTCAATGGCATCGCACTTGACCAATAGATTAGCTAAATGACAAAGCTTCGGATAGTTCTCTTCAGTGCAATCGTCGGCGCATTTGTCAGCATCATCGCAGGCTTTGCTCATGCAGATCGAATAGTGATTCTTGGAATTAGAGTTCCGTATGGCTTAGTGCTTTCCTTAAGTATTTGTCTGTTGACAATCTTGTGGCTAAATCGGCAATTTCAGACGCGGTTAGCTGGGACAGTATTTACCGTGAGCTGGGTTTTGATCACGCTTCGCATGGCTATTGAATCTGGAAATGGGGACTTGGTTTTTACTGTGACTTGGTATTCCACGTCCTACATAATCGCTGGCGCCGTTCTGCTTTCTATGGCGGCGGTACTCCCTGCCATGCGCCTTCCAGACAGAGGACAGCATTCACTTCCCGAATCCCAAGCCTGATGCGACAAAAATCCCAATAGACAGGTAAGTTTGTAGTGCTGAGAAAGTTACTTTTCTCGCAGGATTTGTATGGAGGTCGAAATGACTTATGTGATTGCACTGCCTTGTGTCGATGTTAAAGACAAGGCATGTATCGAAGAATGCCCAGTAGATTGCATCTACGAAGGCGATCGCATGATGTACATCCAGGCCGACGAATGTGTTGACTGCGGCGCCTGCGAACCAGTCTGCCCAACTGAAGCTATCTACTACGAAGACGATGTTCCAGAAAAGTGGGAGAGCTTTAAGGGCGTTAACACTGCATTCTTCGAAACCATCGGTTCTCCTGGTGGCGCGTCAAAGACTGGCAAGACCAGTAACGACCCAGAAGAAATCAAGTCTCTTCCACCACAGGTGAGTTAACTGATTTCACCACTTGCAAATGGGTTACCAGATTTTCCCTGGGATCGAATTGCAGCTGCAGGGGATGTAGCCCGACAACATCCAGATGGAATTGTTGACCTTTCGATTGGCACTCCCGTAGATGACACTCCTGAAGTAATTACTGCTGCGCTTGCTGCCGCTGCTAATGCACCCGGGTATCCAACTGCAGCTGGACTAATCGAACTGCGACAAGCCTGGGTCTCTTGGGCTTCGCGAATCTTGTCGGCTGAATTAAATGTCGATCAAGTTGTGCCATCAATTGGATCTAAAGAAATTGTCGCTTGGCTCCCTGTCGTTTTTGGATTGAATTCCAGCAGCACAGTCGCAATTCCAGAGCTGGCTTATCCAACATATGCAGTTGGCGCATTGATGGCGCATGCAAAATACGTAACGTACAAACAAGCCTCTGACATTCCAGATAACGCTGACCTGATTTGGGTGAATTCTCCAAGCAATCCAACTGGCGAAGTATTAACCGCGGATCAATTAAAAGAAATCATTGCCCGCGGCCGCGAGCTTTCTGCTCCAGTTGTTAGTGATGAGTGCTACATCGAACTTGGTTGGGAAGCGCAGCCAATTTCAATTCTGGATCCTCGAGTTTGTGGCACAGACTTCACTGGGATCTTGGCCGTGCACTCATTGTCGAAGCGTTCAAATCTTGCGGGCTATCGGTCCGGCGCAGTACTGGGCGATACCAAGTTAATTGCTGACATAATTGGACTCCGAAAGCACGCCGGCATGTTGGTTTCAACACCAGTTCAGCTAGCAACAGTGGCAGCGCTTGCCGACGATGCGCATGTGGCAGTACAAAAAGCCAAATATGCCAAGCGACGTGATGTACTTCACACCGCACTAGTTTCAGCTGGATTTAAAATTGAGCACTCTCAAGCCGGCCTTTATTTGTGGGCTACCAATGGGGCCGATTGCCTTGAAACGGTTAACTGGCTTGCTGAGAAGGGCATCTTGGCTGCTCCAGGAGACTTTTATGGACCAGCAGGTCAGCGCCATGTCCGCCTTGCCCTAACGGCTACAGATGAGCGAATTGCCAGCGCTGCTGCCAGGTTATCGGGCAGTAAGTAAATAGTCTGATTAGTCCTAGCAAGGACGCAAATAGTAAGTTTGTCTCATGTCCCAAGCAAAACTGGTCCACCCAAATGGCGAACTTCTACTTGGTGAGGTCCCAGCTACGGTTGGCGCTTCAGGTTATGACGTGTCGTCGTTGCTTAAAGAAACCGGCCACATAACGCTTGACCATGGCTTCATGAACACCGCTTCATGTGAATCTGCAATCACTTACATCGATGGTGACAAAGGAATTTTGCGTTACCGCGGTTACCCAATCGAACAACTTGCAGAGCAAAGTACTTTTCTAGAAACTTCTTACCTTTTGATTTATGGTCACCTGCCAAGTGCCGGCGAACTAAGCAAGTTCACTGAAGACATCAGCATGCACACTATGGTGCACGAAGACCTTCGCCGATTCTTTGATGGTTTCCCACGCGATGCGCACCCAATGCCAGTTTTGAGTAGTGCAGTAAGTGCGCTTTCTACTTTCTACCAAGATTCACTTGATCCGTTTGATGCCCGCCAAGTTGAGATCTCAACAATTCGCTTGATGGCAAAGATCCCAACTCTTGCTGCCTATGCATACAAGAAAACAATCGGTCAGCCTTCGCGCTACCCAGATAATTCTCTTGATTATGTTTCCAACTTCATGAACATGACATTCGGTGTTCCAGCTGAACCATACGAAGTTAATCCAGCAATTGTTAAAGCCCTGGATATGCTGTTTATCTTGCACGCAGATCACGAGCAGAATTGCTCAACTTCAACGGTTCGTATGGTTGGTTCATCCCATGCAAACTTGTTCGCTTCGGTTTCAGCTGGCATCAACGCGTTGTTCGGCCCGCTTCACGGTGGTGCGAACCAAGCGGTTCTTGAAATGCTGGAAGAAATTCAAAGTTCTGGCGACACAGTCCAACAGTTCATTCAGCGTGTTAAGAATCGCGAAGAAGGCGTAAAGCTAATGGGCTTTGGTCACCGCGTTTACAAGAGTTACGATCCACGTGCTGCAATTGTTCGCAAGCATGCACATGACATTTTGACCATGCTTGGCGTCCAAGATCCACTATTTGACATCGCACGCGAACTTGAAGACGCAGCGCTAAATGACGAATTCTTTATCGAGCGCAAGCTTTACCCAAATGTTGATTTCTACACTGGTTTGATTTACCGCGCGATTGGTTTCCCAACTCGCATGTTCACTGTGTTGTTTGCAATTGGTCGAGTACCAGGTTGGATCGCACAGTGGCAGGAAATGATCACAGATCCAGACACCAAGATTGGTCGCCCGCGCCAGGTTTACATTGGCGAAGCTGAACGCGGCTACGTCGATTTAGCTAAGCGCTAATTAGTACTTAGTTTTTGTGAAGGGCTTCGTTTAGCCCGCCCCAAGTACCTTCGCGAGTTACTGCTTCGAGTGCACCCGAAACTGAGTTACGTCGGAATAACAAACCGTTAGCTCCAGATAATTCCTTTGCCTTGACCACAGTGTTATCTGGCAGGGTGATTTTTGATCCACCAGTGATGTAGCAACCAGCTTCAACTACGCAACTATCACCAAGGGAAATTCCCACGCCAGCGTTGGCACCAACCAAGCAATTTTCGCCGATAGTGATTACTTCTTTTCCGCCGCCGCTCAAAGTTCCCATAATTGAAGCGCCGCCACCGACATCGGTGCCATCACCGACGATTACGCCAGCTGAGATTCGACCTTCAACCATGCTGGCACCTAGAGTTCCAGCGTTGAAGTTTACGAATCCTTCGTGCATAACTGTCGTGCCCGATGCTAAATGAGCTCCAAGTCGCACGCGATCAGCGTCGGCAATGCGCACGCCACTTGGAACTACGTAGTCCAACATGCGAGGAAACTTATCCAAGCCAAAAACGTTTAACTGAATACCTTTGGCTCGAGCATTGATGGCAACTTGGGTAACATTCTCAACTGCTACTGGACCAAGTGAGGTCCAAGCAACATTGGTAAGCAATCCAAATAACCCATCAAGATTTATAGTTCGCGGAGCCATCAATCGGTGCGAAAGTAAATGCAGACGCAAGTAAGCATCTGCGGCGTCTTTTGGAGCAGCGGCCAGATCCGAAGTGGTGGTAACAACTTCAACTCGAACTCCGCGCAAAGCATCAGTATCGATTCCTCGTTCTAGACCAGTAACGTGAGCTGCTTTGTCGCCAAGAGCTGGTTGCGGATACCAAACATCAAGTAGCACGTCAGCCGCGTACGTGGCTAATCCGGTGGCAGTTGCAATTTGACTCTGGCTCATGTCAATCCTTGGAAATAGGGGTCTTAAGTAGTGAAAAAACCATTACAGGACTACCGTAGTCGTGTGGACATAGTTGCGTTAAACCCGCACGCCGACATCGTCGCGCTGACTACCGATCTGGTCAATATTCCGAGCGTTTCTGGCAATGAAGCCGCATTAGCAAATGCCATTTTTGTCGAGTTAAGCAAATGCGAATGGCTAGAAGTTCACCGCTTTAAGAACTCAGTGGTTGCAAAAACTAACCTGGGTAAAGCCTCCCGAGTCATTGTGGCAGGCCACATCGACACGGTCCCCGTCGCAGA
>JALRCB010000028.1 GCA_023257525.1 Candidatus Nanopelagicales bacterium | reverse complement strand
GGCATGGGAGTTTTGCCTTTGCAGTACCCAGCAGGTCAAACTGCGGATTCATTGGGACTAACTGGAACTGAAACTTTTGATGTATCCGGAATCGTTGAGCTCAATGCTGGAAAAACTCCAAGTACAGTTTCTGTGACTGCAACAGCCATTGATGGATCAGTAAAGACATTCCAAGCAGTTGTACGAATTGATACCCCTGGCGAAGCTGACTACTTCCGTCATGGCGGCATCTTGCAATATGTTCTGCGTTCACTTGCTAAAGCATGAGTAGTTGGCCAGCTGAACTAATTCCAGCCGGAGCATCTGGCTGGGAACAAAAAGCGTGTGCTTGGTTACTTGATAGGTGTCCGTCGGAGTTTCGGACTTACGAAATCTTTCGCACGCATCCAGCTGCGCTTGGCTATGTGGCAACTTTTCAACTTGAACATCAAGTAGAAGCAATTAGAGACGCCTATCGCAGCGCTCGAACTAATTCGCAGTTAGCGCCTGAGGCATTGAACGAATTACTCAGTACTTTGGAGCACGAAGGTGCGCGGTTAGCGCTGGAACTGAGTTCCGCATTGGTAGTCATCGAAGCCTTAAATGCGAATAAAGCCTAGAATCCATTGGTTTTTTAGGTCTTGGCATCAGGCGCAAACCCCGAGACTTCATTAGACTTGGGGGACTTACTAGTTGGTTAGGGGCAAGACTGTGGCTTTTTTGCCTGGAATTACTTCCCCTAGCGACTTGCGCGTCCTTTCTGCTGAGAACCTCGACGCATTAGCCGCCGAGATTCGAATTGCGCTTGTTGAATACGTAACCAAAACTGGCGGTCATCTAGGACCGAATCTTGGAGTTGTTGAACTTACTTTGGCTCTGCACAGAGTTTTTGATTCGCCAAAGGACCCAATTCTTTGGGACACCGGTCATCAGTCATACGTACACAAGATGGTTACTGGTCGAGCAAACGATTTTGAAACTTTGCGCCAAGAAGGCGGCTTATCGGGTTACCCAAGCCGGGCTGAAAGCATTCACGACGTAATCGAGAATAGTCACGCCTCGACAGCGCTGTCTTATGCAGATGGAATTGCAAAAGCTTTCGAAATTCATGGTGAATCAGATCGTCACGTCGTAGCTGTCGTTGGTGACGGCGCACTTACCGGTGGCATGACTTGGGAAGCTTTGAACAACATCGCTGATGGGTCTGAAAGATCAATCGTGATTGTTGTAAATGACAACGAACGCTCTTACTCACCAACTATTGGCGGCATGGCCCGTCACTTAGCAACCCTGCGCACTACAAAGGGTTACGAAGGATTTTTGGACTGGGGTAAATCAGTTCTAGAGCGCACGCCGGTAGTTGGTGCACCTGTTTATAACGCATTACATGGCATGAAAAAGGGCATCAAGGATTTTGTCGCGCCACAGGGACTGTTCGAAGATCTTGGATTGAAGTACATCGGGCCTATTGATGGTCACAAGATTGCAGATATGGAATTCGCATTCCAGCGAGCTCGTGACTTTGGTGGCCCAGTTATCGTTCACGTGATTACCGAAAAGGGACGCGGCTACCATCCGGCCGAAACTGACGAAGCGGATCGCTTTCATGCAGTTGGCGTAGTCGATCCAGATACCGGCAAGCCATTAACGCAAGCCGCTAAGTCTTGGACTTCAGTTTTCTCGCAAGAACTTGTCGCTATTGGTGGCGAGCGCCAAGACGTGGTTGCAATTACTGCTGCCATGCTGGGACCTACTGGACTAGATGCATTTGCTGATAAATTCCCAGACCGCACATTTGACGTTGGAATTGCCGAACAACATGCAGTAACAAGCGCAGTCGGAATGGCTCATGCTGGTTTGCATCCAGTTATCGCGATTTATGCCACATTCCTAAACCGCGCAATTGATCAAGTGATTATGGATGCTGCGTTACACCAAGCTGGAGTTACGTTTGCTTTGGATCGCTCTGGAGTTACCGGCGATGACGGTGCAAGCCATAACGGCATGTGGGATATGGCTTTATTGCGAGTAGTTCCAGGTTTAGATTTATTTGCGCCGCGCGATGGTGCCCGTCTTGTTTCTGCGCTGCGAAATTGTGTTGATAAATCTGATCATCCGACCGTAATTCGATTTTCCAAGGGTGCAATTCCAAATGACATCGCAGCCGTGCAATCAATTGGCATCGCTGACGTTTTGCAAGCCGCAACAAATCCGGATGTAACAATCGTTTCTGTTGGTGGAATGGCCACCCAGGCACTCGAAGCTGCAGCAACCTTGCAGAGTCATGGCTACTCAGTAGAGGTAATTGATCCAGTTCAAGTTTTGCCAGTAGCAAGTGGCCTTATCGAATATCTAGCTAATCGAGAGTTTGTAGTAACAATCGAAGATGGCTTGGTTGATGGTGGTATCGGCGAGGCAATTGGCAGCGCACTTCGAGCAGCAAAAGCCACAACGCGAGTTACATCACTTGGAATTCCAAAGAAGTTCTTAGATCACGCAACGCGCAAATCCATACTGAACAAACTGCAGCTTGATGCACAGGGAATTGCTGAAACCATCGAACAGGGTCTTAGAACTACGGTTCGCTAGGTTGCTCTTTATCTAGATCCCATATCGCAGTTTCCAAAACCGGACCCACAATTTCAATCTGCCAAGGTCGCGCGTTGTAATCGGCGAGCATTTGGTTTAGTTCCACAACATTGCCTGGTGGTGCCCATAAAACTCGACGAATTGTGTCAGGGGTCATCAAGTTCTCAACTGGAAGACCCAGCTTCTCAGCTACAGCAGAAAGCTGCGCACGAGCAAACTCCAGGCGACGCCAGGCTTGGGGATTTCTAACTTCCCAGTTTCTCGGCGCTGGTGGCCCCGTTACTGGCAACTTCAGCGCCGGTAATTCGGAATCTGGTAAACCGTGCGCTCTCAAGGTTGCTTCAATCCAAGTGCTGGCATGACGTTTAACGTTTCGCAGGTGCATAAACGAGAGTGTCTTAAGTTCCGACTCTTTAGTTAGCCCAGAACTAGCCAAGGTAACTATGTGAGAGTCTGACAAAATTCGACCAGCTGCAATGTCTTGCTCGCGCGCGATTTCATCGCGAGCATGCCAAACCTCGCGAATCACAGCCATCTCACGTGGCCGCCGAATTACATGCATTCCAGAAGTTCGTCGCCATGGATCCACACGTTCAATTGGAGCGGTAGTGCGCTTAACGTGATCAAACTCTTGTAGTGCCCATTCATATTTCTGTGCTTCAAGAAGTTGAGCTTCGAGCAACTCCCATAACTCAATTAAGAACTCAACATCGAGCGCGGCATAGTTAAGCCAGGATTCTGGCAGTGGGCGAGTGGACCAATCTGCAGCGCTGTGTTCCTTTGCTAATGAAAATCCAAGCTGCGTTTCAATCAGTGGGCCAAGTCCAACTCGGGGCAGCCCAAGTAAGCGCCCAGCAAGTTCGGTGTCGAACACGTTTGCTGTTGGAATCAAGCCAACTTCGGCAAGACATACCAAGTCTTGAGATGCAGCGTGCAAAATCCAGTCGACACCCTTCAAAGCTTCTTGCAAGGAATTCAGATTGGCAAGAAGAATCGGATCAATTAAATGTGAGCCCGAACCTTTTCGGCGCAACTGGATCAAGTAAGCGCGCTGACTGTATTTGAATCCAGATGCTCGCTCAGCATCAAGTGCTACCGGCCCGGTTCCACNAGAAATTGCTGCCACTAGTTTTGTCAGTTGTTCTGGTGTGGAAACGATTTCGGGAAGGCCTTCACGTGGTTCGGTCACGCGAATGCTCTCAACTTCTGAAACTTCAGGGCTCTGAGAGTCCGTCACTTCTTCCAGTGACTCAATTTGATCTGACATAAATGATTGTTAGCGCTTTCGTGAAAGTGCAGTAACACCTTCCGGCAGCGGCGTAAGACCCGAACTCTTCTCGACAAGTGCAAGCCAAGCTTTCATGTGCAAAGACAGATCTTCAGTATCTGGTGACCACGAGGCCCGAATTTCTAAATCAGTTTCCGTGGATCGATCTTCTAATCCTGCAAATGATCTAGACACGGTTCTAGTAACCGTTCCAGAGGCATTATGAAATAGCGCACCGGCATCTGTTAACGCATCAGTAAGCCAAGACCAGGCCACTTCATCAAACAGATCGTCAGTTACTACGTCAGATTCAATCGGAGCTCTAACGAAAGAAACCACCCTAAATTCGCCATCCCAAGTGTCTTGACCTTCTGGATCATGCAGAACTATAAATCGACCCACAGCCAGTTCTTCATCATCGGCATCAACAGCTTCAACCGCTAAGGCAATGCTGTGCGGTGCTAGCCGCTGGGGAGCTGGGACTTCTTCGAGCGAAAATTCTGGGCGCAAGGTTGGGCTTTGCAAACTGTCTAATGCAACCTGCCAAACGTCCACGTTTGAAGCACCTACCCCAGAAGAATTCATTACTTATAAGCATATGAACAATGTTGAAGTTGTGGGCTCAGGCGCGCGGTCAGTTAGGCTGTCGGAATGCCGATAATTCTCGCCCTGCTATCCAGTCTGGTCTGGGGCTTAGCCGACTTCTTGGGTGGAACACTCAGCAAGAAACGCAAAGCGATTGCAGTTATCGGCGGCTCACAATCGTTTGGATTACTCTTCGCGTCTATCTTGGCTCTGGTTTTTGGGTTGTGGACTTGGAACTCAACGGTTTGGGTTAATGGAGCAATCGCCGGTGCTATGGGGTTGCTAGGACTAGTTGGTTTTTACACTGCGTTAGCAACCGGACAGATGGGCATTGTCGCTCCAATTTCGTCTTTGAGTGCGATAGTTCCCGTGACAATCGGATTAGTTCAAGGTGAGCGCCCCGGTAATTTGCAGGTTGCTGGAATCGCAGTAGCACTTGTGGGTGTAATTCTGGCGAGCGGACCAGAGCTAAATGGCAAAGTAGATCCTCGCCCGGTTTTCTTGGCCTTGTTTGCTGCGCTAACTTTTGGTTTTTGCGTTTACTTCATGGCTAAGGGCGGACAGATTAATCCCACCATGACGATCACTGCTATGCGCGCAACTCAAGTTGCATTGGTACTTGTCTTGGCATTGGCACTTAGATCTCTTGGTGGTCTGATTAAGAAAGACATTCCATTACTAGCAACAATTGGTGCGACAGATGCTGGTGCGAATATCTTGTTCGCGTTCGCAGCATCACTTGGATTACTTTCCGTCGTAGCAGTACTTGGATCGCTTTACCCAATTGTCACCGTGTTACTTGCTTGGTGGATCCACAAGGAACGATTGATACCGGTTCAGTATCTTGGCATTGTCGTTACCTTTAGTGGCGTTGCGCTAATTGCAGTCGGTTAGTTTTTATCTTCAATTAAAGTCATTGAAATTGAGTTAATGCAGTAACGCAGATCTGTTGGGGTTTTGTAGCCTTCGCCTTCAAATACGTGACCCAAGTGCGAATCGCAAGTAGCACATCTGATTTCAGTTCGAACCATGCCATGTGACATGTCCTTGATTTCAGTTACCGTCTCGGCAGCCAGGGGAGTAAAGAATGATGGCCAGCCACAACCACTGTGGAACTTTGCATCGCTTCGGAACAGTTCAGCGCCACAAGCACGACAAGCGTAAATGCCGTTAGTTTCGGTGTCGGTGTATTCGCCAATGAATGGTGCTTCGGTGCCAGATTCGCGCAACACGCGATATTCTTCAGGACTTAACTCAGCTCGCCATTGCTCATCGGACTTAACAACTTTTTCACTCATGGTTAAAGGCTAGAGCAACGGCGCACTTCTTGCGAGTGCTTGGCCAACACGTGGCAGTTAACTGCGCAACAATCGCTTGAACTCAAAGTCACCTGAAGTAGCGCTTCCTGCCTCAACCCAATCAGTTGTCTTTGGCAGAGCATCAGCCCATTGCGGCGTGCCACCTACAGTCAGCGGCGAAATTGTTAGGTCATACTCGTCGATTGCACCTGCTTGAAGCAACTGCGCAAGCAAACTCGGGCCGCCTTCGCAAGTGATCTTACGTAGCCCAAGTTCAAATAGGTTTGCAATTAAGTTCGTAGCAAAACTTGAGGGGTCCTCGGCAGGTAGTTGAATAACTTGCGCAATCTTTAAAAGTTCGGCTGAAGGTGCTTTTGGTCCAACATTGAAAACTATGGTTGGTTCCTGACCTCCGTTGAACAGCGGCGTAGTTAAATCAAATTCCAGACTTGAACTAACCACGGCAAGTCTTGGTGGCTTGCGATTTAGAAAAGCAAAATCATCACGAGCTTTGGGTTGGCGATAGTTTTCATTTCGAGCTGTGTTAGCGCCAACTAAAACCACATCAGATAGCGCGCGAAGCAGTAACAAAAGTTTTAAGTCACTTTCGCCAGTAAGGTCTCGAGACGAATCGCTTGGACCAACGAAGTGACCATCGTGGGAAATGATCATGTTTGCTCGAACCCAATTTTGTGAATCTGATTCGTAATGCGCAGCAATGTCCGGAAGTGATGCCAGATGTAGGTCCAAAATCAAAAGATTTTCCTGACTTAGTTTGTCGTGATGGTGGTCGATACAGGACTTGAACCTGTGACCTCTTCCATGTCAAGGAAGCGCGCTAGCCAACTGCGCCAATCGACCGTTGTAGAACGGATGTTTAGTTTTTTTACTTCGCTTACTCTTTGTGCACTAACGAGGTGGAGACGGGATTTGAACCCGTGTACAGGGATTTGCAGTCCCTTGCCTCGCCTCTCGGCCACTCCACCGGGGTCGCCCAATGTGAGCTCTTCCGAGCGGATGACGGGATTCGAACCCGCGACCCTCACCTTGGCAAGGTGATGCTCTACCACTGAGCCACATCCGCGTACAGGCTTAACCTGACCCCGTTACCTTAGCCCAATTACGGGATGGGTTCAAAGTCAGCCCGAGAAGGTTCGTAAAGTGGAGACATGACCCAGGGCCTGGCAGTTGCGATTTTTGGCAGCTTTATGGCGACAAACTTCGTTGAGGCAACTACTGATGTCAGCAAATTAGATGAAACAGGTTGGTGGGCAGTTACCCAAACTTTCGAGGGTGAATTTCAGGCATTTCGATTCACTGACATTGAGCCGATCAACTTTGAGAAGTTGGCTGATCTGGGACACGACTTAAGTCATAACTCGATAGCTGTGCAGAAATGGACGTCGTCGATGTCAAAATCTGAGTACGTCGATGCTGTTGAAAGCATTAGACAAGACATTGCGCGAGGTTGGGTTTATCAAGCTAATTTATGTCGAGTACTAAGTGCGCCGCTTGATGCGGATTTAAATGTAGTTGCGTTCTGGAAATTGTTGTCCGAACACAATCCGGCACCATATTTAAGCGCGCTTCAAGTTCCCGCATCGATTTCTGGGTTTGCAAAAGATGTTCGCATCGTAAGCGCCTCACCAGAGCTGTTCCTTTCTCGCCATGATCAAGTTTTGCGGTCCAGTCCAATTAAGGGGACGGCCCGAGTAGCCAGTGAGTTACTCGAAAAGGATCAAACTGAGAACATCATGATCGTTGACTTAGTGCGAAATGACCTTGGGCAAGTTTGTGAATCTGGTTCAGTGAAGGTTGTCGATCTATTGCGGCTGGAAGAACATCCGGGTCTTGTGCACTTGGTGTCTGACGTAGAAGGAACTTTGCCCGCCAAATCTGGCTGGCGAGAAATTTTCGCTGCATTAACACCGCCAGGATCAGTTAGTGGCGCACCAAAAAGCAGCGCACTGGAAGTTATCGATCGACTTGAGAATAGTTCCCGGGGAATCTATTGCGGAGGATTTGGTTGGGTGAATGCTGATAACAAATCAGCCGAACTTGCAGTTGGAATTCGAACTTTCTGGCAAGAATTTTCGGCAGGCACCAAATCCTTAAACTTTGGAACTGGCGCGGGAATTACCTGGGCAAGTGATCCAGCTGGTGAATGGCAAGAAACTGAGTTGAAGGCTGAGCGCCTGCTATCAATTGCAGCGATGTCATCTGATGCAAAAATTGCAACTAGCTCGTAGATAGGCTTGTATCTATGGCCGTTACTCACTTTTGGATAAACGATGAACTCGTCCCAATCGCGGACGCCAAAGTTAGTGTGCTTGATCATGGATTCACCGTCGCCGATGGAGTTTTCGAAACCTTATTGGTTAATGACGGAAAAGTCTTTGCGATTGATCGGCATTTGGCACGCTTAGCTAAATCTGCCGCTGGTCTTGGAATAGCAATGCCAGATGTATCTGCGATCAACAAAGGTATCTCGCAAGTTTTGTCGGGTAATCCGTCCATCGATTTTGGCCGACTTCGAATAACTGTTACAAGTGGCGCTGGTCCGTTGGGATCTGATCGGACTTCTACTTCGGCAACTCTGGTTATTTCGCTAGCCGAACAAGCTCCTTGGCCAGCCAGCACCAAAATTCTTTTGGTGCCATGGACTCGAAATGAGAATTCGCCACTTGCTGGCTTAAAAACCACGTCCTATGCCGAAAATGTTTATGCACTAGATGCCGCAAAGCGTCACGGATTTTCGGAAGCAGTCTTTTGTGACACTTCCGGACGGTTGTGTGAAGGAACCGGCTCCAACATTTTCCTTGTTAAGGACGATAAGATCTTCACGCCATCAGATGCCAGTGGATTGTTGCGGGGGATTACTCGGGATTTGGTTATTGAGTGGGCCGACGATTCAGGCTTCACGGTTGTTGAGAGAGACGTTAATCCGATGGAACTGTGGGATGCTGATGAAGTGTTCATAACTTCCTCAACTAGAGACGTTCATCCAGTATCTGAATTAGCAAAGCTAGATGGCTCAGGAAATGTTGCAGAACGCAGGACTTTAGCGCCGGGGTTAGTTACCGAAAAATTGGGTAACATTTTTTTGAACCTGAGAGCAGAGACAATTAATCCATGAAGAGTCAGACCAAGGAAGCCAAGCAGCGCAAATCTTTAGCTGATCGGCTATACCGCAATTACATGGGCCGACGAAACTCGGTTCGCACTAATCGGGCGCTTGATGCGACTTGGCGCGGCATCATTCTGGTTGTCGGACTAACCATGGTGGGTCTTGGACTATTCTTTTTGCTTTTCCCTGGTCCGGGTTGGGCAGTGATCATTATTGGGCTGATCGTTTTGGCGACGGAATACGCGTGGGCGCAAAGAATACTTAACCCAGTTCGTGAGTTCTCTTCTCGAATCGGTCGCTTAGTCGTTAGCCAGGAATACCGAACCAAGCGCAGCAACATGATCTTGATTATTACGATCGTCATTGTCACGATTGCATATGCATATTGGGCTAAATGGGGCGCAACCATGAAGGGCTTTGAACCGATATTGCGTCCGATTGAAAATCTGTTCAACCTAGAAATCTAGTTCTGGTTCCAGACTCTCGCGAGCGGTTAAATATATGGCCATTTGCCTTTGCTCCCGTAGACTTTGAGGGTTACCGTTTGAAAAGGAACGCTCTGTGCCACAAGTTCTCGTAGGACCCGATCGAATCTCAACTGAGATCGATGCTGGCGCCTGCGCTTACGACGTCGTAGGGGATAAGGCCCGACAAGTTGTCGTGGCCCGCGTCAACGGTGAAGTCGTTGATTTAAGTCATCCGCTTGCAGATGGCGATGCCATTGAGCCAATCCTGATTAGTGATCCTGAAGGACTTTCAGTACTTCGGCACAGCGTCGCACACATCGTGGCACAAGCTACCCAAGCGATCTTCGATGACGTCAAACTCGGAATTGGTCCGCCAATTAAAGATGGCTTCTTTTACGACTTTGGCACGACCAGAACATTTACTCCCGATGATTTAGCGACGATTGAAAAGAAGTGCGTTGAGATTATCAATTCGGGACAAAAGTTCTCACGTCGATTAACTAATCGCGAATCTGCGCGTTCCGAATTGAGTAATGAACCTTTCAAGATTCGTTTGTTAGGTGCTGACGAAGATGCAACTGTTATGTCTGAGGATGTAATGGAAGTCGGCGGCGGCGAACTAACGATTTATGACAACATCGATCTTCGCAGTGGTGAACTACGCTGGTGCGATTTATGTCGTGGCCCACACGTACCTGACACTCGTTACATTGATGCTCGCGCCATCAAGTTAATGCGTACTTCAGCTGCTTATTGGCTGGGCGATCAAAAGAACGAATCAATGCAGCGAGTTTATGGAACTGCTTGGCCAACTAAAGATGGTTTAAAGCAGTACTTAAATATGTTGGAAGAAGCTGAAAAGCGCGATCATCGTCGACTTGGTGTGGACTTGGATCTATTCTCATTCCCAGACGAAATTGGTTCCGGTCTTGCAGTATTCCACCCCAAGGGCGGAATCATTCGTCGGCAGATGGAAGATTATTCCCGCATCCGTCACGAAAATGCCGGCTATCAATTTGTGTACACCCCACACATTACAAAGGGTGCATTGTTTGAGCAGTCGGGTCACTTGGATTGGTATCGCGAAGGAATGTTCCCAGCGATGCATCTTGATGAAGAGTTACATGAAGACGGCACAGTTAAGCGCCAAGGTCAGGATTACTACCTAAAGCCGATGAACTGCCCATTCCACAACTTGATCTACAAGTCACGTGGTCGTTCTTACCGCGAGTTGCCACTGCGACTATTTGAATTTGGATCGGTTTATCGTTACGAACGTTCCGGTGTTATCCATGGCTTAACTCGAGTTCGCGGTATGACGCAAGATGATGCTCATATCTATTGCACCCCAGAACAAATGGGTGGGGAATTGCAAAACCTATTAGGTTTCGTATTGGATCTGTTGCGCGATTACGGTCTGGATGATTT
>JALRCB010000027.1 GCA_023257525.1 Candidatus Nanopelagicales bacterium | reverse complement strand
CTTTGGAATATTTCTGATGTCGGTGGGATCTATACCAGAGCAATCAATTTAACTGTTCTGCTCAACGCTCGAAACGTCATTTGGGAACACCCAATTGTGGTAACCCCAAAATCTAAAGACAGTTCCTAAGACAAGTCCAACAACATTTGCGCTGATGTTGTCTGCCAAAGGACTTTCAAATCCAAGCAAGTAGTGACTTACCCAGAGGCAAGATAAGGAAATAACCATGCCAACCGCATTGAACACAAAAAACAAGGTGTATTGGCGACGGAAGGACGATCTAGAACGATCCTTGAATGTCCAGTGACGATTTCCAAAGTAAGCAAAGGTAGTTGCAGCCAGCACACTTATTACTTTGGCGGTTAGAGGTTTGTCATATAACGGACCTTCGCCACCACTGAATCTCAAAACATTGAAAATTGTTAAGTCGATTATGTATGCCACTAAACCGATGACACCGAACTTGCCGAGCTCAGTGCGCATTCTGGTGACGAAATCTTTAAGCAGCATTACCTTAGATTAGCCAACGTTTATAGGCATTACTGCAATAGGTACCGAGGTTTCTCGTTCGTGAGGTAAATTTGGCATTCAAATAGCGTTAAAGGGGAGTGCCGGAATGAGTCAGCGCATCTTGGTCATTGAAGATGATCAATCTATTGCTGAGATAGTTGGCATTTTGTTGCGCGCTGAAGGATTCGAAGTCTCCTATTGTGCTGATGGAAACCAAGCCATAAATGCATTTCAAGTTGTAAACCCGGACTTAGTGTTACTTGATTTGATGCTTCCAGGTCGAGATGGCATTGAAATTTGCCAAGCAATTAGGGAATCCAGTGGAGTTCCAATCGTTATGTTGACAGCTCGCAGTGACACTAGTGATGTTGTAACTGGTCTAGAAGCAGGTGCTGATGACTACATTGTTAAGCCGATCAAGAACGAAGAACTAATTGCCAGAATTAGAGCTCGCCTAAGAAACATCGAAGCACCAGCAGTAAATGAAATCAAAGTTGGTGACTTGATCATTGACGTAGCAGGTCATGGAGTTAAGCGTGGTGAAGTTAACATTCCACTCACGGTTTTAGAATTCAAACTTTTGGTAACTCTTGCTAAACGACCTTGGCAAGTTTTTTCTCGGGAAGCTTTACTGGAAGAAGTTTGGGAATACCAACACGCTGCTGATACCAGGCTTGTGAATGTACACGTGCAAAGACTCCGCGCAAAAATAGAAATTGATCCAGAGCATCCTGAAATCGTTGTAACAGTGCGCGGGGTTGGCTACAAGGCAGGGCAAACTTAACCGGTGAGCACATTAGCTCGAGAAAAGACTTCGATCCGAAGTCATTGGCGAAGAAACTTGCAACTTCGTTTGATTATTTTGACGTTTGTAATATCTACATCAGTTTTGAGTATCGTTGGCGTGCTCTTGGTTAATCAAGTTACATCTGGATTACTTGAAGCCAAGCAGCAGAGTGCATTGACTGAGGCAACGGCAGCCAGACTTGAAGTTCAGCGACTCTTAGACGCTTCTGACGTTGGGCTAGTGGCTCCAAACAACACCAGACTTGTTGACTCAGTAATCACAGCACTTGCAGTGCGAGCTGGTTCCCCTGGAATTTACGACGCCTTGTTCTTAAGTGACCCGGATCTAGTTGGGGTTCCTGAGCGCGGAACCAAGTTAATTTCTGAGGCATCTATTCCCGAGAGTTTAAGAACTGCGATCCGCGAACGCGACCGCCAAGCCTGGGCCTATTCAGAGTTGATTTATGAAGGTGGCGTGACTTCGCCAGGCCTTGTTGTAGGTTCACCAGTTTCCATCCCACGAGTGGGAGCATACGAACTTTATTTGCTATTCCCACTTGATGATGAGCAACGAACTATTGATCTGGTTCGACAGGGCGTGGCCGCAACCGGAATCATTTTGTTACTGAGCTTGATGGTTTTGGCCTGGTTTGTTACTGCTCGAGTTACAGATCCGGTCCGAGAAGCAGCCGAGATTGCGGTTCAAATTGCATCTGGAGACTTAGATCGACGAATGCAAGTCAAAGGTGAAGACGACATTGCCCGACTGGCCGGCTCGTTTAATGAAATGGCAACAAGTTTACAAAGCCAAATCATTCGGCTTGAATCTCTATCCCAAGTTCAACAACAGTTTGTGTCTGATGTTTCGCATGAATTGCGCACGCCATTAACTACCGTACGAATGGCAAGCGAAATGATTTACAACGCTCGAGCTGATTTTGATCCAGACATGGCTCGATCGGCAGAACTGCTTAGAAATCAAGTAGACCGGTTCGATTTACTGCTGAGCGATTTGCTTGAAATGAGCAAAATTGATGCGGGAGCTTCGCCACTTGAGAGTGCGGCTATTGATTTGGCCGCAGTCACTGAAACGATTTTGCGGGATAACGAAGAAATCGCTGCAGAACACTCAACTCAGTTCAAGTTTGCAAGTAGTGGCGATACAACGGTGATGGCGGACAAGCGACGAGTCTCCCGAATCATTAGAAATTTGGTTGTGAATGCAATTGAGCATTGCGATGGCACCAATGTCGAAGTCGAAATTTTAGGAAATGAGTCTTGCGTTTCTATCTCGGTTCGAGATCACGGTCAAGGAATCGCCGTTGAAGATTTATCAAGAGTTTTCGGTCGCTTTTGGCGCGCAGATCCAGCTCGACAACGTACCCTCGGCGGCACCGGTCTAGGACTGTCAATTTCTGCAGAGGATGCAGCGCTGCATGGTGGAATCATTGACGTATGGGGTGCGCCAAATGAGGGTGCGCAGTTTGTTTTGACCCTTCCTCGAATTGAGTTAGGCGCAATTTCTGCGGTGGCAATTTCGGCTGGTGCACCATGAGACTAAAAGTTACTGGTGGACTCCTCGCATTAGCACTTGTACTTTCAGGCTGCGCGGGCATTCCAAAGTCGAGCGAGGTGTACTTCGGTGAAGAAATTTCCGAAGATACCTCTGCGCAGTTTGTAAGAGTTATTGCCAGACCTCCCAGTGACGGAATGTCTCCAGAAGAAATTGTGCGTGGTTTCCTGGATGCTTGCGCCGATCCATCTGAAAACTATGGAATAGCTCGTCAGTACCTAGAAGTTGAGTCAGCCGGCAACTGGAATCCATTAACTGGTATCGAGATATATGAAGCATCATCTATTGATGTTGCTGGTGAATCACCTGCATTAACTGTTAGCGCAGAAAAACTTGGAACCATCTCGGATTTGGGAAGATATCAAAGCGGTGACCCTGGCGCCCAAATTTCCAGAACTTTTGAGGTAGCCCAAGATGCCGGTGGACAATGGCGGATTACAAACTTAAGTGATGGAATTTTGTTATCGAGTGGCGACGTGGATCGCTCATTCCGAAGTTTTCCAATTTACTTTTTCAACACTGAGTTAACGTCGTTAGTTACTGACAACGTCTTAGTTCCGGTGAGTAACTCTGGAGCAGCAACCTCTTTGGTTAAATCACTTCTGGACGGTCCGTCACCATATTTGTCACCGGTTGCAGCAAGCGCTTTTCCAGTCGGCACAACTTTGACGTATGGCTCAGTACCGATTACAAACGGAATTGCCCAAGTTGACCTATCTAATGAAATTTTGGGAGCGGACGAAAAGACTAGGCGAGCTCTCTCCGCCCAGTTGGTATGGACTTTAAATGTTCTGCCCAATGTTTCTGCAGTTCAGATATCCGTTTCGGGGCAGCCATTAGCACTTTCAAATATTGGTGCGCTTCAAACCATTCAGGATTGGCAAGGTCTTTCGACGCTACCTGATCCCAATTTGCAGATTTTGAATGTGATCAGAAATGAAGAGATTTATTCGGCCTTAAATGAATTGGAAACTCTAAAGTACACAGCTCCATCACCGCTAGTTTTCGCAACGCCAAACCTGAGCGGTTCTCAAATTGCAACTGTCACAGCAGATCGTAAATCTCTGCAGGTGACTAATTCTGCCGAATCTGACTTTAAGTTGGTTGCCCAAGGAGATCAAATCTCCAAGCCAACTTGGGATC
Source organism: Candidatus Nanopelagicales bacterium (assembly GCA_023257525.1). Classification (GTDB taxonomy): domain Bacteria; phylum Actinomycetota; class Actinomycetes; order S36-B12; family UBA5976; genus UBA5976. Next base: position 7,068 of record JALRCB010000027.1, on the reverse strand, counting down.
GAGATGGAAACATTTATTTTTCAGACTTTGGTCAAGGAGTGCGTGAAATTACCCGCGATGGCAGTTTGCGCCCGGTCTCGGTAGATGCGTCAACTCTGGGTACAAATGATCAAGTCAAGCAAGTTTTGGTTTCAAGTGATGGCGTTCGGGTAGCCGTTGTGTTATCAAATGGCATCCAAGATGTAGTTGCTGTTGGAGCAGTTTTCAAGACAGACTCAGAAACTCGAATAATCGGTTTACATAGAATTGAGCGATCAATTACTACAGTTCGTGACATCGTATGGAGTTCACCAACTTCTATTGCAGTCATTGGTTCAGATGAAACCAAAAGCGAACTAGTTTTTGATGTATCGCTGCTTGATGGGAAAACAAAGTTGTTCAGCACTCCGGTTGGAGCCCAACAGATTTCGGTTGATGGAACCGGCAAGCTTTACATTTCTGCAGTTGATGGCACAAACCAATTGGTGTTCCAGCAGAGCTTCGGAAGTTGGGTACAAGTCGCCTCTGGAATTGGTGGATTTTTCTCCGACTAAATCAACAACCGGGATTTATCTACACGCGCAAAATTACTGGGTTATTTCGTAGGTTCATATTTCAGACTGACTTATGTCAATTTTGAAGCAATTGGTTTTTACACCCAGATGTTTGATCTGCTCACGATTTGGTGTTGAGTTTTGCCCAACCTGCATCAAAGGAGTAGCACCTTTTAGAGCCAAAGACTTAAGTGAAATCACGTCATGCTTCTGTGCTGGTGAGTATGCGGGTTGGCTTCGAGATGCCTTGATCTGCTACAAGAATGGCGATGTTAGATATGTCGAATTGTTATCACAAGTTTTGTACAACACACTAGATAAGTTCCTAGGATTCGAAAATCTAACTTTGATCCCAATCCCTAGTTCCCATCAAAAGATTAAGGAACGCGGATTCGATTCAGTTACCAACCTTTGCAGAAATATGATTCAGCGCAATAAATCAATAGCTATGGACGAAACAAATCTGTTTCTCCGTCGGATCGTGTTGGATCAAGTGGGATTAACTGCTGCTCAACGCCATTCGAACTTGGAAGGGGCATTCGGTATACGCAGAACAGTTAATGGCACAGTCGTTCTTGTTGACGATGTAGTTACAACTGGTGCCACCCTGAATAGTGCGGCAAGGATTTTGAAATTCGCTGGTTCCCAACGGGTATTTGCCGTGACTTTGTGTGGTTCTCCCAAAAGCAGATAACCTAAAAGCTGGCACCCACCCGGGTCCGTGATTGCGTTGCAAACCAGTTCTTCGAAGTTGGTTTGCAACAAGCCGATGCCAGCCGCAGGCAAAGCGGTCCACGTAAGACGACTTTTGGTCGTTGAGCACGGTGCGGTTTAGAAGTAAGTCCTGCCTGTTCTTTGATCCAGATGGTCAAAATCAACAGCGAGGGTTAGTAGTGGCGATTGACGCTGCGAAAGTTCCAGCAGGCGAATGTGGGGTCGAAAATCAGGTCGGTCGGGTGGGTGTCTCTTTTTGCCTCGAATCATTGTCTGGCACCCTCGTTACCAAACATATGTGTGACCACTAGGTTTATAAGTGTTGGGAGTTTCATATGAAACAAAGTCAAGGCTTAGAAAAGCAAGATTTCATAATCAAAGCACTGCCACTTTTCTTCGTTGCAATGACTCTTCGGCCATTAACAACTTCGGTCGGTCCGGTACTTCCTGAGATCCGCGAGGACTTTGGTTTATCTGCCACCGCTGGCTCGTTATTGAGCACGCTGCCAATTTTGATGTTTGGTCTTGGTGCTTTGCTTGTGCCTCGATTACTGCATCGCATCAGTCCAAACAAGGCAATCTCACTGAGTTTGCTAGCACTTGCAATTGGTGGCCACCTTCGGTTACTCCCATTTGTTGTAGTTCTTTACTTGGGAACCATCATTATTGGACTTGGCGTGGCTGTGGGCAATGTTGTTCCGTCACTGATTACCCGGAGAGATTTCCCAACCCGGATCGGCGGTGTAATGGGAATGATTGCTGGTGCGATTTCATTCTCTGCCGCAGTTGCAGCGCTCATTACTTATCCGATTGCTAATCGATTAGGTTCATGGCGTGAAGCACTTGAGGTATGGGCGATACTTCCACTTATTGTTTTCATAATTTGGCACTTCTACAAAAATCCACACACTAAAGATGTCCGTCTAGATACGCCGCACAACATGAAGGCTTTACTTCGCAACCCATTAGCGTGGAGTTTGACGTTGTACTTCGGCTTTCAATCCATAAATTTTCATTCAATGAATACGTGGTTGCCAACAATTTTGCGCGAAGCAGGAACTGATCCAGTTACCGCTGGAAAGCAACTAGCTCTTCTGGTGCTCATAGGACTTCCAACAGGTTTATTCGTTCCGCCGCTAGCGGCTAAATTCACTTCCCAAGTTGGATTGTGCGTAGGTTTTGTTGTGGTCTTTGCCGTTGGATTGATTGGAATCTACAGCTTTGCAATTCATGGCTTGTGGCCAGCAGCAACTTGGCTTTGGGTTTTCTTACTTGGAGTTGGGCTCGGTTCGTCATTTCCCCTTGCCTTAACTTTGGTTTTGCTGCGTTCTGGCTCGCCAGAAACTGCGCGAGACCTGGGCTCCTTCATGCAAGGTGGCGGATACGTAATTTCAGCATTGGGTCCATTAACTCTTGGATTCTTACGAGATGTTACAAATTCTTGGTCAGCGGCATTTTTTGCACTAGGGGCTGCATTATTGGTGCAACTAATCTCTGGAGTGATTATCTCAAGGCCAGTTTTAATCACGGAATAGTAATGAAACAATGAGTTGTGCCAAATCGCCTAGCGGACTCTACTTCGCCATATTTATTGCAGCATGCCGATAATCCGGTTGATTGGTATCCGTGGTCTGAAGAAGCATTTGAACTTGCTCGTACTCGCAATGTCCCAATCTTTTTGAGTGTTGGATATAGCGCCTGCCACTGGTGTCACGTTATGGCACATGAGAGTTTTGAGAATCCATCCGTAGCGGCGCTAATGAATGAGTACTTCGTAAACATAAAAGTAGATCGCGAAGAGTTGCCGGCTGTTGATTCGCTTTACATGGAAGCCACACAAGCTATGACCGGTCAAGGTGGTTGGCCAAATTCAGTTTGGCTAGATCATGATCGACGACCTTGGTATGCCGGAACATATTTCCCGCCGCGTCCGTCACACGGTATGCCATCGTTCACGCAGGTTCTACTTGCTCTAAACGACACTTGGACTAGTGAGCGGGAACGAGTTAATGAATCTTCAGCCAGAATCATGGAACACATTGGCTCTCGAAACGAACTGATTGTTAAATCCAAATCTGATTTCACTAGAGACGAAATCAAATTTGCAGTGACTTCAGGCCTGGAATCACTTTCTGCTTCATATGATCCAATCAATGGAGGCTTTGGTGATGCACCGAAATTCCCACCATCACTAACGCTGGAATTCTTACTTCGAAATGAAGCTCTTCAAAAACTAGCTGGCAGTGAGCCAGATTTCCGCGGAATGCAGATGATCGAACACACTTGCAATTCCATGGCACGAGGTGGCATGTATGACCAAATTGGTGGTGGATTTGCGCGCTATAGCGTGGATGCAACTTGGACCGTTCCGCACTTTGAAAAAATGCTTTATGACAATGCCCAGCTTCTTTCCATCTATGCGCACTTGTATCGCCTGACAGGTGACAAACAAGCATTACGAATTACAACCGAGACAGCCGAATTCTTGATTCGCGAAATGCTGACTTCAGAAGGTGGCTTTGCTGCAGCACTTGACGCTGACAGCATCGACTTGGACACCGGACATTCAGAAGAAGGTGCGTTCTACGCCTGGACGCCACAACAAATCAGAGAAGCGCTTGCTAAAGACTCAGGTGATTCAACCGACGCAGAATGGGTTATCCAACTTTGCAATGTCACAGAAGTTGGAACATTTGAACACGGTAAATCAGTTCTCACACTTCATCAAGATCCAGATGACTGGGATAGATGGAATCGACTGCGCACCAAGTTAATGACAGCAAGAGCGGTCAGACCTCGACCAGGTCGAGACGATAAAATTGTGGCAAGTTGGAATGGCTTAACTATTCGCGCCTTAGTTGATGCTGGCAGTGTCTGTAACCGACCTGACTGGATTGAATGTGCCACGCGTGCTGCTGATTTATTAGTTAGTACTCATCTGGGAGCAGATCCAACTCACCCAAGCAGATTGGTGCGAGTTTCGCGCGATGGTAAAGCCGGACTTCATGCCCTTGGTGTCTTAGAGGATCAAGCCTTAGTTGCTAGTGCTTTCTTAGCACTAGCGCAGGTTAGTGGTGATGATGTTTGGCGCGAGCTAGCTGGGACACTACTCAATGACATCCAAGATCATTTTCAGCAAGACTCCGGATTAACCGATACCGCAAACGATGTTGAACCAGTTGCTAAAGATGTTGCAACTCGACAAGTTGATCCGACTGACAACGTAACTCCATCGGGTTGGGCCGCGACGATAGATGCAGCCTTAACTTACTCGGCGTTATCTGGGGATGTTGAGATGCGCACTTGGGCGGAAAAATTCATACCGGCCCTAGTTCCACTGGTTGCATCACATACTCGGTTCGCAGGCTGGGGCAGTGCCATGTTTGTGACTTGGCTTGATGGCCCGCGCGAAGTAGCACTTGCTGGCTCGAGTGATTCAAAATTCCAATATGCATTAGTAAATGGAACAGCTCCTGGCATGGTTTATTCGTGGGGAAGTGATCAGCCATTACTCAAGGATCGAAAAGCACTTGAGGGAAAACCAACTGCCTATGTGTGCCGTGGTTTTGTTTGTGATGCACCAACTACAGATTTACAAACTCTGAAAAACTCAATAGGAGTTTTTAACTAAATACCAAATCGTCGATTTCGCGCTGCATATGAACGTACGGCACGCAAGAAATCGATTTTGCGAAAGTTAGGCCAGTAAGCTTCGCAAAAATAGAACTCAGAGTGAGCACTTTGCCATAACAAGAAGCCACTCAATCTTTGCTCGCCAGAAGTTCGAATCACTAAATCTGGATCCGGCTGACCCTTGGTGTAAAGATGCGCAGCAATATGCTCAATGTCGATTTTTGATGCAACTTCATCAAGCGACTGGCCGGCTTTGGACTCTTCTATCAATAACGACCGAACTGCATCTACAACTTCTTGCCGGCCACCATATCCAATTGCGACATTAACGAGAAGCCCTGGCACGTTTTCGGTGGCAAGTTTTGTTCTATTGAGTAAATCCGTGGTTCTTTCCGGCAATAAGTCGAGTGCGCCTACTGGGTGAATTTGCCACTTACCAGTCTCACCTAAAGCGGTCACGGTATCTTCGATGATTTCTAGCAAAGCATCCAACTCAGTTGGCTCGCGAAGTAAGTTGTCTGTCGAAAGCAGCCAAAGTGTTACTACCTCGACACCAAGTTCTTCGCACCATCCGAGAAACTCAGTTATTTTCTCGCCACCCACGCGATGCCCATGAGCACTTGGTGAACCCATTTCAGCTGCCCAGCGGCGGTTACCATCCAAAATGACACCAACATGAGCGGGGAGTTGATCATGCGGAAGTGAGGAAGTTAGCCGATGACCGTACAAGTCATATGCAATGTCGCCTACAAGAGTGCGAATTCTTCCCATGCGCCCAAGATTAGTAGATGTCTAATGTCACCTCTACATCCCCGTAATTTTTGAGAAATTCACCGATTAGCAACTCTTTGATACGGCGTGTCTGACCGAGCAACTTCAACTGCAGGAATACCGTCATTCATATCGGGCAATTCCGAGCCTTCCCAAGGATAAATCTGAAAATCTGGGGTGAGCTCGTGACCGAATCGAACACTCAAAAGCGCACGTATGTTTTGGATACCAGCGTCTTGCTTTCTGACCCGAGTGCCCTGTTTCGATTTGATGAACACGAAGTTGTCATTCCAGTTGTCGTAATTACGGAACTGGAATCTAAGCGCACCCATCCCGAACTGGGATACTTTGCCCGTTCGGCACTGCGAAGTCTCGATGACTTGCGAATCAAATATGGACGCCTAGATGCTCCGCTGCCACTTGGAGATAAAGGTGGCGTACTTAGGGTTGAACTGAATCACACCAACTCAGAAATTTTGCCAGCCGGTTTTCGGTTAGGGGATAACGACACCCGAATCCTTTCGGTTGCTAAGAATCTTTCAAGTGAAGGCTGCGACGTAGTTTTGGTAAGCAAAGATTTGCCACTTCGAGTTAAAGCATCGGCCGTTGGATTAGAAGCCCAGGAGTATCGCGCCGAGATCGTGCCTTCAAGTGGCTGGACTGGTATAGCTGAGGCAACAGTTAGTGCCGCAGAAATTGATGAGCTTTACAGTGGCGAAATTATCGATCACGAAAGTGCGCGAGAGCATCCATGTCACACCGGAATTGTTCTTTCCAGTGATCGGGGTAGCGCATTGGCTCGAGTGACACCAGATAAGAGATTGCAGTTAATTCGCGGAGACCGTGAAGCTTTTGGTTTACATGGGCGAAGTGCTGAGCAACGAATCGCATTGGACCTGTTACTCGATCCAGATATTGGAATCGTTTCTCTTGGTGGCAGGGCCGGAACCGGCAAGAGTGCTTTGGCACTTTGCGCTGGTCTAGAAGCCGTTATGGAACGACAGCAACATCGCAAAGTGGTGATATTCCGTCCGTTGTATGCAGTTGGCGGCCAGGAATTGGGCTACTTACCCGGTAGCGAGAACGAAAAAATGTCCCCTTGGGCACAAGCGGTCTTTGACACTTTGTCCGCAGTCACTTCTGGCGATGTAATCGAGGAGATTCTGGATCGGGGAATGTTGGAAGTTCTGCCGCTTACTCACATCCGAGGTCGTTCACTACACGACACGTTTGTGATCGTGGATGAAGCCCAGTCCCTTGAGCGAAATGTATTACTGACGGTTTTGTCGCGCATTGGAAAAGACAGTCGAGTTGTTTTAACTCACGATGTTGCGCAGCGAGATAACTTACGTGTTGGTAGACACGATGGCGTGGTAGCAGTTGTGGAAAAACTAAAGGGGCACCCATTGTTTGCGCA
>JALRCB010000026.1 GCA_023257525.1 Candidatus Nanopelagicales bacterium | reverse complement strand
ACGCGAAGGTTTTGTTGGCGATCCAGAAGCTGGCGTATTCGTTCATCCAACAATCGTTGCTGGAATCACCAAGGAAGATGCGCTTTACAACACCGAAACTTTTGGCCCACTTGTAACTGTTGGTCGCTTCTCAACAATTGAAGAAGCAATCGAACTTGGCAATGATCATGGCTTTGGTCTTTCTGCTGCGATCTACACCAGCGATCCAAAGACTGTTTGGACATTCCGTGAAGGAATTTCAGCCGGCATGCTTTCTATCAACAACTCAACCTCTGGTGCAGAAGCCCATCTACCGTTTGGTGGAAATGGCAAGAGTGGTAACGGTTCACGTCAGTCCGGTATTTGGGTGCTTGATGTATTCACTCGTTGGCAGTCACTCAACTGGGATTGGTCCGGCAAGCTTCAGAAAGCTCAAATGGACAACGAAGAAGTGCCTCACAACCCAGACTTCAAGATCTAGGAATTCCGTTCATGGCTGATCTTCCGAATGAAGTAGATGTAGTTGTAGTTGGCGGCGGCGTCATGGGCGCCTCCACTGCCTTCCACTTGGCTGAGGCGGGCGTTAGCGTGCTTCTAGTTGAGAAGAATGAGCTAGCGAGTGGCTCAACCTCAAAAGCTGCTGGCGGCATACGGGCCAACTTCTCTGATGAATTGAACATCGCAATGGGCGCTCGCTCCCTTGATCTGTTGGCAGATTTTCCAAATCGTCCAGGCCAAGAAATTGACTTACATCGCCCGGGCTACATGTTCGCGCTATCGACTCCAGAAGATGTCGAATTATTTGAGAAATCGACAGCGCTTCACATTGCGGCTGGAGTGGAATCTCGAATGCTTACCCCGCAAGAAGCTAAGGAATTAAATCCGTTACTTGAAATAGATGGAATTCTTGCAGCTTCATTTACTCCTAATGATGGTTACTGCACACCAGAATCTGTAGTTCTTGGTTACGCATCTGGAGCACGCAAGCATGGTGCAACCGTCATGACTCAGACTGAGGCAACTGACATTGAAGTTGTTGATGGCCAAATTGTTAGCGTTACAACTTCTGCTGGAAAAGTTAAAACCAAGACTGTTATCAATTGTGCTGGTGCTTGGTCTCCAACTATCGGTGCCATGGTTGGTTTAGAAATACCAGTTCAGCCACTTCGTCGTGAGCTTTTGATCACCGAACCGTTGACTGCAGATTTCGATGACGTTCCTGAAAACATGCCAATGACGATCGATTATTCAACATCGCTTTATTGGCACCGTGAAGGCAATGCAATGCTTATGGGTTTCTCCGACAAGACCGTTGAGTACTCATGGGATCTGCGTCGTGATCCAAACTTCTTGGAAAAGATTGGTGAGCTGGCTGAAGTTCGCGCACCACGCCTACTTGAACTTGGCGCAGCAAGTGGATGGGCTGGTTTGTATGACTTAGCGCCGGATCACAATGCAATCATGGGCGAGTGGGAAGGCGTTTCTCGATTCCTGTACGCAACCGGATTTAGTGGCCATGGCTTCTTGCAAGGCCCTGCAATTGGTGAAATCTTGCGCGATATGTACCTTGGCAAAACTCCGTTTGTAGACATCAGTCCACTTAGTAATGACCGATTCTCATCTGGTGGCGAACTTCGCCCCGAAAAGAACATCGTCTAATTCTCATGTCTGCCCTGAGCCAATGGTTAAAGCCATCACGTACCGTACCCACAACTTCGTGGAGCGCGTCAGGCTCGATGTGGAAAGCTCAGCCGCGGACAATGCTGTTTATGATTGCCGGAAACTGGTTGTACGGAACCGGTGAAGCACTCCTGATAACCGCTGATATTGGTCAAACACCGGGAACTGTATTGGCACAGGGTATTCAAAATCTCACTGGTGACTCAATTGGTTGGACTAGCTTTTACATTTCCGTCGGCGTCATGTTGCTCTGGATTCCTTTACGACTAAAGGTAGGAATAGGTACAGTTTTTAACATCATCTTGGTTTCAGTTTCTATTGATGTAATGACTCCCCTAATGCCAAACCCAGAACACTATGGCCTTGCAGTATTGCAAGTCTTAGCCGGGATATTAGTAATTGCACTTGGTAGCGCGTTTTACATTCCTAGTAATTTGGGCCCAGGCCCACGGGATGGCCTCATGACTGGGCTGCATTACCGCACTGGAATTCCAGTTGGACGAGTGCGATTTGGCATTGAAGCTGTCCTGCTAATTAGTGGATGGCTACTTGGAGGATCGGTCGGACTCGGCACCGTTTTAGTAACAGTTTTGATTGGCGAGGTGGTTGCTGTTTTGTTCGGTGTCGTCGGCAGAGTGGCTCCGCCAAAAAGTTTTGTGACAAAGATAGATCAGTGAACCTAGTCAACTGGCTTAGACCAGCACCTACAGTTCCAAAAACCTCTTGGTCTGCAGGGTATTCAAACTGGAAAGTTTCCCCGAAAACTTTTTTCGTTTTGATTTTTGGTCTGTGGCTTTTTGGTACTGGGGAAGCACTGCTAATTGATGCCAGCATTGGTCAGTCACCTTGGACAGTTTTGGCTGATGGCTTAGCAAAAACCTTGGGCATGACGATCGGGCAAACCACTTTCTTAACTTCGGTAATTGTGTTGTTGCTTTGGATACCACTAAAGCGTCGGCCGGGTCTTGGAACAGTGATGAACATCTTGGTAATTGCAGTTGCCATTGATGTGATGATTCCAATTCTGCCTTCACCTGAAAACGTTGTTACCCAAACCGTTCAAGTGCTATTTGGAATCTTGTTGACCGGAATCGCTAGCGCGCTATACATAACTTGCAATGTTGGACCTGGCCCACGCGATGGATTAATGACTGGTTTGAATGAAAGAACGGGAGTTCGGGTTGGCCGAGTGAGAACCGGAATTGAAGTTGTTGTTTTAACCATTGGTTGGTTGCTTGGTGGGGTAGTCGGCATCGGTACGTTGCTGTTTGCGTTACTGATCGGACAGAGTGTGGCAATTGCATTTGGACTAGTTGAACGAATCAGTCCACATACAGAACACCAGAGTTGAATAAACCCGTTGGATCAAAGATTGATTTAATCTGCTTTCCAATTTCAATATCAAGACGGGATCTAGTCAGAGATAGATATTCTCGCTTGGCTCTGCCAATACCGTGTTCGGCGCTGATGCTGCCATTAAACTCTGCAACTAACTTCAAAATAGCGTAATCAGCCGCAAAGTCATCAATTGCAGGGCCAACAAATTCAATATGTAAGTTGCCATCAGCCAAGTGGCCAAATGATCCAAAAGTTTCTATACCTTTAAAAGTTGAAAGTAGATTCTGAAGTGATATCTCGAATTCTGCGATATCAGAAACTGCAACACTCACATCTAATTTATGAACTTTGCCAAGTGCAGTCCAGGTATCACTAGCGATCTCACGATATTGCCAATAGTTTCGTTTCTCTGCTAGCTCACTTGAACCAAGTGAGTCCTGCGGAAAGTTCAGATTCACATTTTCGCCAGCTACTTCAAATAGCAAAGTCAGCATAGGTATTTCTCTCCAAAGTGGTCTTAAGTTTGACTGCTCCAAAATAAGTTGCATAGTAACGGCATCTACATACTCAGCAGCAAGTAACTGATGCCCAGTGCTTTGCACTTTAGTTAGCAGTTCCAGTGCACCGTCCATAGACTGAGCTGGGACCAGGAACAAAGTAGTTTCGGAAACTGGACGTATGAGTTTAAGTTTTACCGCAGTTATTATTCCTAAAGTTCCTTCAGCTCCAATTGCGATATCAGCAACTGAGTATCCGGTGTTGTCTTTAAGCGGACTGGATATATTTGATAAAACTTGACCGTCGGCTAGCACCATTTCAATTCCAACCGTGCTTCGCCGAGTCATTCCAAATGCACAAACCCGAATACCACCTGCGTTTGTGGACACTAAACCACCTATTGTGGCGCTATCACGTGCAGCTAAATCAACAGCGAAATCCCAGCCCTTAGCACGCACCAACTCCTGAACCTGGCCGAGCGTGGTGCCAGCCCCGACCGTTAGGTATCCAGAAATTTCATCAAAGTCAAGAATTGTAGTTAAAGATTTCGTCGAAACTAGGCATACCTTGTGACCTGATTTTGTTGGTGGAATTGAGCCACCAACTAATCCGGTATTGCCACCTTGGATCTGAATTTTGGCTCCAAATGCAGCGCAGGCGCTAACTACCTCCACAACTTGGTTAGTGGATTCAGGTTTAACTACTACATCTGCGTGACCTGTAAAGCGACCAGTCCAGTCGGTGGTAAAGGAAGAAACAATTTCTGGATCCGATACCGTAGCAACTACTTCAGACAGGGTCGAGATTAGGGAAACTGCCATATTGATAAAGTTTAAGTGGCCGTTGGGATGTTGGGTAGTGGTTCATGCTCCTTCTGTTCACGCGCGCGTTGTGCCACCACAATTCCTACCAACATGAGTAGACCACCCACGATCTGAATTACTACAAAGATTTCACCAAGAACAATCCAAGCAGCTATTGCAGCTATTGGAGGTTCGGTCATTCCCATGATGCTTGCTCCTGGCCCGCCAATGTGCCGGATTGAGTTAATTACCAATACGTATGGCACCAGAGTTCCGACCACAACCATAAATGCAAAGAATGGCCAAATCGGATAAACAGAAGTTCCGCCTTCAAAGGGTGTCACTTGAGCTTGAAGTGAATCCCACGGGAAACTGCCCCAAGGACGAAGTGCAGCGAAGAAAATTGAGGCAAAGATAAACGCCCACATAAGTAGTGAGACTGGATCGCGGCCCTGACTCGCTTTGTCCCCGAGTAAGTACATGAACACCAGAGTGGTCATCGAGGCGATTGCAAAAAGTACGCCAACTTTGTCCAGGGTGAAGCCATTCCATACTTGAGCAACAAGAGCCAATCCCACAACTGCAAGTGCAAGCCCAAGCCAAACTGTGTTCCTTACGGATACATGCATAACAAATCGTGCGTAAAGCACAACAAAGATTGGCGCCATAAACTCAATGAGCAAACTTATGGTAATCGGCATACGAGAAATGGATTCGAAGTAGAACCATTGGCACATAGCCACGCCGATGATGCCATATCCGGCTAAAAGCAAAGCTTCTTTTGGCTTGATTCGAAATGCTTTTCGATTTGTAAGCGCCACGAAGATGGTCAAAATGATTGCGGCGCCGGTTCCACGAAATTGTGAAACGCGTAACGGATCGCCAATCTCTAAAAGAACTACTTTGGATACTGTGCCGTTTAAAGCCCAACAGGTTGCCGCTGCCAAATATAGGGAATAGCCCAACTTGGCATTCTTTTCGTGGGCTTTTTTATGTTTAGACATTGGTAAGGAAACCTGGAATCTAACTCTCTGTATGGTGGGCGAAGTCGAAAAATTGGACCTGATTCAGACCCTAGCAGGTTCGTAATTGAACCATGAGTTGCTAATTAATGCATATGTCTTTCGACTGCGACAATCTTTGTAAGATCCGACAAATCCCGATGGTAAACAACCATTGAGCCTGGAGTTAGGGCAGGGTCGAACGCTTTCTTTACTTCGGTCTCTAATTCAAATTTATTTGCCAGTGCTTTCATAACCGTCGGCAGAACTGGTCGGTGAGTGCACAGAACGATTGCACTATCAATCGTTGCAAGTTCACTAGCTCGACCACTTGCAGTTTCAGGAGAGTCCAAGTGCTGCTCTTCACTGAGTGAAGGTTCTAATGTGATAGCCAAACTTCGAGCAGTGGCGTATGGGCCAACAGTGTCACGGCATCGAACTGAGTCAGAGGAGTGCAGTTCGGAAATTCCATAGGCCGCCAGAGCACTCGATAATATCCCAGCTTGAATTCTTCCAACTGAAGTCAGCGGGCGGTACGCATCCGGTTCATCGAGGCTCTCAGCACTGATTGCCCACTCTGCGCGCTTTACAGATTGGGTGTGACGAAGCACGACCATTGGAGTTGTTGCCTTGGCAGCCGCAGCAGCTTTCAAAACGTCAACATCGTGTTCATATGTAAGTTTTTTTGCTGCGTCATCGAAAGTCAGCCAGGCGATTTCATTGACTTCGTCATTTGGTACAAAAGTGCCAGAAAGTAATTTGGCAAACCAATAATGAGAATCTTTAATTCGTCCCTCAATTTTATAAGTTTGCGTTGGTAGTGGAAGCCCAAGTTCAATGGCAAAGCCAGTTTCTTCTCGCACTTCTCGGACTGCTGCAGCGAGAATATGTTCGCCAGATTCAACTTTTCCTTTTGGAAAGGTCCAATCATCGCGGTAATCCCGGTACACAAGTAAATACTCAGGACCTTTAGGACCCACTCTTGTTACAACAGCACCGGCCGCAATAATTTTGTCAGTGGCTGCCAAAGAGTCCAACCTTGTTTAGCAAAGAATCCAGCCTTCGTGGCGTAGGAACATCGGCAGCAGATCGTGCGACAGGATGACGATTGATCAATAACTCTTGGTAATTGATCAACGGTTCACCATTTTCGTCCTCATGGTGTCTGATCCAGTCGCCATCAGCCTGCAGGTGCCAAGACGCAGTGGTATCAGACATTCCTAAATCAATAACCTCAACCACGGTCTCTGCATCTGCAGCACCAAGTCGAACAAGAGCTTCAACGCGTCGATCAAGATTGCGGTGCATTAGGTCAGGGGAGCCGATCCAAGTTTCTTGATCGCCACCGTTGGCAAAGTCATAAACCCGGCTATGTTCAAGGAATCTACCTAAGACGCTTCGAACCTTGATGTTTTCGGAATAGCCTTCGACGCCTGGTCGCAATGAACAAATTCCGCGCACCAATATGTCGACCTTTACTCCTGCTTGGGAAGCTCGATAAAGCGCATCAATGATGGTTTCATCCACAATTGAGTTGCACTTAAAGCGGATGTGGCCTTCTTTGCCAGCTTTAACATGGTCAATTTCGCGTTCAATCCGGGAAACCAAGCCAGTGCGGAGGCCCTTTGGTGCAACTATCAATCGGTTGTACTCGCCTTGAACACCGTAGCCACTTAAGTGATTGAACAAGCTGGCAATATCGTCACCGATTTTTGGATCAGTCGTTAACAGGCCGTAATCCTCGTAATGGCGAGCAGTCTTTGGATTGTAGTTTCCAGTTCCAATGTGGACATAACGATTAAGTTTGCCGCCATCATTACGAACTACTAAACAAAGTTTGGCGTGAGTTTTTAGACCGACGATTCCGTAAACAACGTGCACGCCCGCTTCTTCAAGCTTTCGAGACCAGTCGATGTTGTTTTGTTCATCAAATCTAGCTTTGATTTCAACAACTGCTAAAACTTGCTTACCCATTTCGGCTGCATTGATTAGTGCATCAACGATAGGTGAGTCACCGGAGGTTCGGTATAAGGTTTGCTTGATGGCTAGGACGTTCGGATCATTCGAGGCTTGCTCGAGGAACAGCTGCATGCTGGTTGAAAATGAATCGTACGGATGATGCAGCAAAACTTCGCGGTGACGCATGACATCCAAGATGTCTGGAGCTGAGGAACTTTCAACCTCAGCGAGAGCTGTGCTGGTTCGGGCTACGAATACTGGAGCCTTTAAGTCTTCTCTATCCAAACGAGTGAATTCTAAAAAGGACTCGTGATCAAGTGGTCCGCTCAAACGGAAAACTTCATTTTGGCTAACGCCAAGTTCGCTGACAATCAGGTCTAGGACGTGAGAGTCGATCGAGTTTTCTACTTCTAGGCGAACTGCAGGTCCAAATCGTCGTCGCATAAGTTCACGCTCAAGTGCTTGCAGTAAATTCTCGGCATCATCTTCTTCAACATCAAGTTCTTCGTTACGAGTTACACGGAATGCATGAGTCTGCATAACTTCCATGCCAGGAAATAGTTTGTCCAAGTGTCCAGCGATCACATCTTCGAGCGGAACAAATCTTTGGCGCGAAACTTCAATGAATCTTGGTAATGATGGTGGAACCTTAACGCGGGCAAATAGTTCGTTTCCAGCACCAGGATTTTTGACCACGACAGCCAAGTTAAGAGACAGACCAGAAATGTATGGGAATGGGTGTGATGGATCTACCGCAAGTGGAGTCAGCACTGGGAACACTTGCTCATCAAAAAGCGTGGACATATCCTGACGTTCTTCTGCGGTTAACTCTTCCCACCGCAAGATTTCAATTCCGCTGGCAACTAGCGCGGGAAGCACCGAGTCATTAAAGGCTTTGGAAGCCTGTTTCATTGCGGCATAACTTGCAGCAAGTACAGCGTTATGAACTTCGGTTGGAAGCATGCCAGAAATTGTTTTTTTGGCCATACCTGTAGCAAGTCGACGTTTAAGGCCAGCCACACGAACCATAAAGAACTCATCTAAGTTGCTGGCAAAAATTGAAAGATACTTAACTCGCTCCAAGAGTTCCATGTCTGGATCTTGTGCTAACTCCAAAACCCGCTGATTAAAGGCAAGCCAAGAAAGCTCGCGATCGAGAAATCGATCGCTAGGTAGCACAGCAGCCACCGGGGCTGATTGGGAAGTATCAGTCATAACGTTGTAAGCCTTACATACTTAGGTAAACAACTCCTAAATCAGATTTTCCAGAAGGTGAACATTTACCCCAAAAGTGGGATGATTTAGCGGTGTCGAGACAAATAGTGGTTATGGGATCAGGGGAAACCAGCCCAACTATGGTTACGCCACATCAGCAAATCCTGGCGTCAATGGGCAAACTCGACCGCCTAAAGTTGACTATTTTGGACACCCCATTTGGATTTCAGGAAAATGCGGATGACCTGACCGAGAAGTTAATTGACTTCTTTTCCCATTCTGTGGGTGCCACCCCAAAAGCCATTTCGTTGCGTAATGTAGCGGTTGCAGGCGCAGCACTTGGCGAGGCAGTGAACTCAATACGTGAATCAGATTGGCTATTTGCTGGTCCTGGCAGCCCTTCATACGCCTTAAAGGTTTGGCACGAACTCGGAGTTAGCCCGCACTTTGATGAAGTGTTAGTAAATGGAACTGTTGTGCTGGCATCGGCTGCCGCACTTACTGCTGGTTCACACACAATTCCGGTTTACGAAATGTACAAAGTGGGCGAAGAGCCACATTGGTTACCAGGTTTGAATTTAATTGAACGTCACACTGGAATGCCAGCTGCAATCATTCCGCATTACGACAATGCAGATGGCGCAAATCATGACACGCGATTTTGTTACATCGGCGAACGTCGCTTGCGGACCATGGAATCACTTTTGCCACCGGAAGTTTTCATCATTGGTGTCGATGAACATACAGGTATTCGATTTGATTTAGATGAGCGAATTGCATACGTTTTTGGTCGTGGCACTATGACCATTCGTCATCATGGCGAATCTTGGACAGTAGCATCCGGCGAAAGCGCAACGTTTGAAGAAATCATTTCTCATACTGGAAGCACTATTGTGCTTGGCGAACCAGCGCCATTGTTCAAAGTGGATCCTCATAAAGTTGAAGAACTTCTCGACGCCGGAAAAGTTAGTGATGCGGTAGATGCGTTACTAAATCTTGATGAACTAGATCGCGATACTGAAACCCGCGCTGCCGTGCATTCATTGGTTACTCGCTTAGGTCACATTGCAGCCAGTCCAAGAGTCGACATCATGTCGGTTGTCGGCCCTTATGTGGACGCATTGCTTCAAGCTCGGCAAGCTGCGCGCGCAGGTGGTCGCTGGGATGACGCTGATGCAATTAGAGATCAACTTATGGAAATGAAAGTGACCATCCAGGACACTAAAGACGGATCATCCTGGGAAATCGAAAGTTCATGAGCCCGGGTCCAATTGCGTTAGTTGGATCAGGTGAGTATCTGCCAATCATGCAAGATGTCGAAGCCAACTTAATTGCTGGCAGAAATCCAAAGTATGTTCAGATTCCTACCGCGGCTGCGCCTGAAGGCGAATCTTCTCTGCATCACTGGATCACATTAGGCAAGGCGCAAGCCGAGCGCATTGGCGTAGAACCAGTTTCCGTCATCGCCCACGATCGCAATGACGCTGACGATCCTCGGATTGCTGAACTCGTTCGAGATGCAGGCTTGATTTATCTTTCCGGCGGCAATCCAACATTCCTAGCAAATACCTTGCGAGAAACTTTGTTATGGAAAGAGATTGAAAGTGCTTGGCGAGATGGCGCAGCACTAGCTGGTTGTAGTGCAGGCGCCATGGCTCTGGCAGACCATATTCCGGCTTTACGTTTACCGACGCACTCTGCAACTAGTGGTCTAGGACTGTTGCCACAGATTCGAGTCTTGCCGCACTTCGACAAAATGTTTGCGCGGATACCAGATTTCATGACCAGGTTTATGAAAGTTCCAGACGGGGTAAGTGTGGTCGGAATTGATGAAGATACTGCGATTGTCGGTGGCCCATTCGAATGGGAAGTTCAAGGAAGACAGTCTGCTTGGTTATTTGTTGATGGACACCGCAAGGAATTTAAGCCAGGTCAGACTTTAGTTACACCGAAGATTTCCGGAACATAACATCGGTATCCCAGTGCGCAAAGCCAAGCGATTCGTATAGGCCGATCGCAGCCTTGTTATCTGCATCCACATAAAGCATCGCTGCCGGCAATCCTTGGCCGCGTAAATACTCAAGACCTCGCACACTAAGTAGTTTGGCTAGTCCTGAACCTCTTAAGTCTGGCGAAATACCAAGCACGTAAATCTCACCAATTTCAGAATGCCCATGTCCGCCAGCGCCACCATGAACTTTTGTCCAGTGGTACCCAACCATTACTTCCGAGCCAGCTTGCTCTTGAGTTGCAATTAAAAATCCAGCGGGATCAAACCATTGCTCGGACATCCGAACTGCTAAATCCTGCGCCGACATTCGACCTTGTTCTGGATGATCTGCAAACACAGTTGCATTTAGTTCCAGCCAGGCACGCTCGTCGACTCCAACTTGAAATGGTCGAACCGTTACGTTGGAAATTTCATTGGCCTTAGGCAGTGGCGCAAATAAAGATCTGCGCATTTGCCAAAGTTCACGAGTTTTAGCAAAACCCAGTTTCGCAGCCAAACTGTAAGCACTCATGAGTTCACCGTGAGCCCACAGCCTCATTCTTGGATCATTTGATTTCGCAATCGCAGATTCAACGAGCGCTCGACCGATTCCCAGTTGCCTAAAGTCAGGATGTACAACAACTTCGACAACAGATCCCGCCACGGCATCTGTTTGGTCCAAGTGAAGGTAGCCAACGATGTTTCCAGAATCATTAGTTGCAACTAAATGTTCGTCCGCATCATCTCCACCGTGATGTAGGTGAATTAAGACATGCTCGGAAAGTGGAGCCATCTCATCAATT
>JALRCB010000267.1 GCA_023257525.1 Candidatus Nanopelagicales bacterium | reverse complement strand
CCTGCTTAAAGAACAAAGCGGTGCGACCGATGATGTTGCGCTTCGAGGCCTTGTCAGCCTTCGCCTGCTCAACTAGGTCTTCGGAGACCTGCTCTAGCTCTTCTGCCATGAGACATTCCTTCTTCTTGAAACAAATAACTTGCAGGGCGGACAGGACTCGAACCTGCAACCTGCGGTTTTGGAGACCGCTGCTCTACCAATTGAGCCACCGCCCTAAACGGTGAGTAGCCGCCGCGAACACTTGCACGAACGCGTTTGGTGCCTGCCGGAGCATCCTTGTAATCACCCCGAAAAGGGCAGACTTCTAGATTGAAATCTAAGGTGATTAATTTGCCAGATTAGGCTCCGGAAGTTGTCAACTACCTCCTAGGAGTTTAGCCCACAGTTGCGCATAAATGCAAAGGGAAAGTGGGTCGAGCGGTGCAAAACTGCGAACCGCGGGCGGCCGCGTGGATGAACGGAATAGCGCTGAAGGTAGGCTTGAACCATGCCTGAATTTGCCAGAATCTCAAAACGCATCTCT
>JALRCB010000266.1 GCA_023257525.1 Candidatus Nanopelagicales bacterium | reverse complement strand
TATGGAACTCGTGGTGTTGGTTATGACGTTGAATTCTTGCTTTACCAAATTGCCCGAGCTCTTGGCCTAACCCAGGTCTGGCCCGTTGTGATTGTTGGAATTGGAAATCTTGGAAATGCTCTCGCGGGTTATCCAGGTTTTGCTTCACGTGGCTTTTCCGTAGTCGGCCTATTCGACACCGACCCAAAGCGCGTTGGTGAATCCGTAACGGTTGCTGGTAAAGAAATCATTGTGTCTGACATTTTAAAATTGCCACAGGTTGTTTTGAGTAGCGGAGCATCAATTGGAGTAATTGCAACTCCCGAAGCTGCAGCTCAGGATGTGTGCGACCTTATGGTTCGCAACGGCATCACAAGTGTTTTAAATTTCGCACCGGTACTAATCGAAGTACCAACAGGTGTTGACGTGCGTCGCGTAGATCTTGCGACTGAACTACAGATTCTTGCATTCCATGAACAGCGCAAATCTCAGTCTGGGCTGACTCAAGCGAATGCAGGATAAAAATGACTTCCCAAAGCAGCAAGTACACAAAC
>JALRCB010000265.1 GCA_023257525.1 Candidatus Nanopelagicales bacterium | reverse complement strand
CCCAAAGCCAAGCACCCGTTGATCGATGAAGTGAACCGGGATTTTTGTTTTCTGCTCAACGCCTACGACATCGACCCTGGGAGCTACACGCCCAAGATCATGACGATGCTGGACTTCAACCTGTGGAGCTGGAACAGCCGAATCTTCCCCGGCATCGATTCATTAAATGTGCGGTTGAACGACAAGGTTCGCATTCGTATCGGCAACCTGACGATGACCAACCACCCGATCCACCTGCACGGGCACGAGTTTCTCGTCACTGGCACAGATGGCGGGCCAACTCCCAAGAGCACCCGCTGGTACGAGGTCACCACCGATGTCGCGGTCGGCCAAATGCGGCAGATCGAGTTTCTCGCCGACGAGGAAGGCGACTGGGCCTTCCACTGCCACAAGAGCCACCACACCATGAATGCCATGGGCCACAACGTGCCCACGCTCATCGGAGTTGATCATCGTGGGATCGCCAAGAAGATTAATTCCTTGATTCCTGACTACATGGTGATGGGCGAGCGTGGCATGGCCGACATGACCGA
>JALRCB010000264.1 GCA_023257525.1 Candidatus Nanopelagicales bacterium | reverse complement strand
ATGAGTGGCAAACGCGGACCTGGTGAAAGTATTTATGCTGATCTTGAAATTAAACCAATTGGCCAAGCTCAAACTAGTTATTACATTTCTCTTCATGTTGCAGATAAACCAGGTGTACTAGCACAAATTAGTCAAAAGATTGCTGATCACAATGTGTCTATTGAAACTGTTAGACAAGATGGTTTAGTTAATGATGCTCAATTAGTAATAAAAACACATAAGGCATTGGAAAAAGATTTAGCAAAAACTCTTGAGGAATTAAAAAATCTTGATTCTGTAAAAGAAATCTCTGATTATATGAGAGTAGAAGGCGAAAACTAGTTTTATGTCCATGACCACAACTACTCATCAATGGCGTGGAGTTATTGAAGAATATAAAAATCGTTTACCAATAAATTCCAAAACTCCCATAGTTACTTTGGGTGAAGGTGGAACTCCATTGGTTTATGCCTGCACTTTAAGTGAAATGTTAAATAACCAGGTTTATTTAAAAGTAGAGGGAATGAACCCAACTGGATCATTTAAAGATCGTGGAATGA
>JALRCB010000263.1 GCA_023257525.1 Candidatus Nanopelagicales bacterium | reverse complement strand
TTGGTCCACGAGCAGTCGGATGCCCGCCCCAGAAAAACACGATGCTCCCGGTGGCGGGGGGAGCCACCGAGAGCATCGGTTAGGTGGGGTGCCAACCATCGGTTAGCACCCCATCGTGGAGGTGCCGGGAATCGAACCCGGGTCCGCTCAGATCCAGTCAGGCCTTCTACGTGCGTAGCCGTGCTATCGCTACTCGACCTCCGCGCTTCGTACGGCACTGCGCGGTAGCGGTCCAGTCACTGTTTGGTTTTCCTTACGCCCCCGTGACCGAGGCGCTCGGTGAGTCTCCTAGTTGACGCCAGACACCGGGTCGGAGACTCCCCGGGCTGACGGAGTGGCTACTCGCCTCAGGCGGCGAGTGCGAACTCGGACTGCGTCTTTTTGGCAGTTATTTGGTTACCGGCATCGTTAACGAGATAAGCCGATGTCCTCGGCACGCTTCTCCCGAACCAGAGCACTGATCGTCGAAACCTGTCACCCCCGCTGTTCAGTTGTGACTCCATCGTACGCCGACCCGCAGCCCTCGAGTGGGGCCCAGT
>JALRCB010000262.1 GCA_023257525.1 Candidatus Nanopelagicales bacterium | reverse complement strand
TGTTCCCATTTCGCTCGCCGCTACTCCGGGAATCGCTTTTGCTTTCTTTTCCTCTGGCTACTGAGATGTTTCAGTTCACCAGGTTGCCTCTTCCTTTTCTATGAATTCAAAAAGGAGTTCTCAAGAGGTTGCCCTATTCGGGAATCTTCGGATCTATGCTTGTTACCAGCTCCCCGAAGCGTATCGCCGGTATCTGCGCCCTTCATCGTCTCTGAGTGCCTAGGTCTCCGCCGTAAGCCTTAATTCATTTGACCTTTTTTTTAGGATTCAAACTTTCTCTTTTTTCTAAGAAAAAGGGGTGGATGCTACAGGTCTCGAACCTGCGACCCCTGCCTTGCAAAGGCAGTGCTCTACCAACTGAGCTAAGCACCCTAAAAATCATTTTTTATAACTGCACCATAAACTTCCTCTTTGAGAAAGGATAAAGATAGGGTGGGCTATGGAAGATTTGAACTTCCGACCTCACCCTTATCAGGGGTGCGCTCTAACCAACTGAGCTAATAGCCCCTATCATCAAAGAATAAAGCTAATCAATATAAGTCTCT
>JALRCB010000261.1 GCA_023257525.1 Candidatus Nanopelagicales bacterium | reverse complement strand
GCGGGTATTGGGCAGTTTTTTCACAAAAACCGACGCAACCACTCCATTCTATGGGATAGACTCACTGAGGTTGTTCAATCAACCGGGGTGTAGCGTAGTGGCTAGCGCGCCTGCTTTGGGAGCAGGATATCGCAGGTTCGAGTCCTGTCACCCCGACCAGTTATTGCCTTCAACCGCATCAACGAGCCCGCTCGGGCGACCCTATTGGAGATGAATCCTTGAAAACTGCAGTTGATCGCATTAAGCCAACTCGTGCAAAGCTGACCATTGAGGTAACCCCAGAGGAGTTTCGCCCAAGCATTGATCACGCCTACGAGCACATTGCCGAGAGCGTGAACATCCCTGGCTTCCGTAAGGGCAAGATCCCTGCGGCAATCCTTGACCAGCGTGTTGGACGTCCAGCAATTCTTGCTCACGCAATCAACGATGGCTTAGACGGCGTTTACCGCCAGGCACTAGAAGAGTCAAAGCTTCGCCCGTTGGGCCAGCCGGCTGCCGACATCAAGCAGAGCCCAGACGAGAAGACTTTCGAGGGAAACCTAATTGTTG
>JALRCB010000260.1 GCA_023257525.1 Candidatus Nanopelagicales bacterium | reverse complement strand
ACCACAAAATTGGTGAAGTGCATGATGGCGCCGCCACCATGGACTGGATGGAACAAGAGCAAGAGCGTGGTATCACGATCACTTCTGCTGCCACCACCTGCTTCTGGCGCGGTATGGACGGTTCATTCCCCGACCACCGCATCAACATCATTGACACCCCTGGCCACGTTGACTTCACCATTGAAGTTGAGCGTTCCATGCGCGTGCTCGACGGTGCTTGCATGGTTTACTGTGCTGTGGGCGGCGTGCAGCCCCAGTCTGAAACTGTGTGGCGTCAAGCTAACAAGTACAAAGTGCCCCGTTTGGCTTTCGTGAACAAGATGGACCGTACCGGTGCCAACTTCTTCAAAGTGGTCGACCAAATGAAGACGCGCTTGAAGGCCAACCCAGTGCCCATCGTGATCCCCATCGGCGCTGAAGACAACTTCACCGGCGTGGTCGACCTTCGCAAAATGAAGGCCATCATTTGGGACGAAGCCTCTCAAGGCATGAAGTTCACCTTTGAAGAAATTCCTGCGAACTTGGTCGAATTGGCCAAAGAGTGGCGCGAGAAGATGGTC
>JALRCB010000025.1 GCA_023257525.1 Candidatus Nanopelagicales bacterium | reverse complement strand
GGTGCGGCTTTCCTTGTCAGTTACAAGTTCGACTGCATGCATCATTCCTACGAAGCGAACTTCACCGACAATTGGTAGATCCAAGAGAGTGCGCAAACCTTCGTGTAGGTATTGACCCATTTTTTTAGCCTTTTCCAGCAGTCCTTCTTCTTCAATGATTTCAAGATTCTTCAGCGCAACTGCAGCAGCAGTTGGATGACCGTTGTAGGTGAAGCCCATTGGGAATCCGAAGTCTTTTTCAAGTTCAGCTGCAACAGCATCCGTAGTTAGAACTGCTCCCAGTGGTATGTAACCAGATGTAATTCCCTTTGCAGTGATAATGATGTCAGGCTGCACATTGAAGTGCTGAGCCGCAAACCATTCACCAACGCGACCATATGCAGTAACTACTTCATCAAAAATCAACAAGATGCCATGCTTGCGCAATACTTCTTGAACTCGTGGCCAATAATCATCAGGTGGAACCAACATGCCACCAACACCCATGATTGGTTCACCAACCATGGCGGCGATTTTGTCTGCGCCAATTCGAGCAATTGTTTCTTCTAGCTCGTTGATCAAGAAGTCAGTTGGATCTTGACCGTTATAGAGCTCCTGGCGGTAAGGCCATGGCGTAGTTAAGTGCTGGACGTGAGGCATGGTTGGTCCGAAGCCATCGTGGTAAACATCAAAGCCGGTTAGTGATCCACCGCCATAAGCAATGCCGTGATAGGCCCGCTCACGTGCCAAAATCCAATCTCGGCCTGTCTCTCCCTTTCGGTGATGAAAGTAGCGAGCCATCTTGATTGCAGCCTCGTTACCTTCAGATCCACCGCTTGTAAAGTAAACATGATTGATATTTTCTGGAGAAATTTCAACTAACTTGGCAGCTAGCTGGATTGCTGGTTCGTTACTGAATTCCCAAAAGCTAGTGAAGTATTCCAAAGTCGAAATTTGCTCAGCAGCTACTGCCGCCACTTCGTCACGGCCATGACCAATTTGCGCCAACCACAATCCACCGGTTGCATCTAGGTATTCCTTGCCGTCGGTATCCCATAGAGCACAGTCTTGACCGCGAGCCATGATGACTCGTTCAGTTGTCGACTTTGGCAGATATGGATGAATGATGTGAGCGCGATCAATGTCGGCTAGCTCTTTAGTTGACTTCTTTGTGGTTGCCATTTCTTCTCCTAGGTTTGTTCTAAGTTCTATTCGTATCTAATCCAGGTGGTTTTCAACCCGGTGAATTTGTCCAGAGCATGAAGCGAAAGATCGCGACCAAAGCCGGATTGCTTAAATCCACCAAATGGAATATTCATTCCAAGCGCATCCACTGTGTTAACTGAAACTGTTCCAGCGTGCAGTGCGTCGGAAACGCGATGTGCTCGACCTAAGTTTGATGTCCAAACCGAAGCAGCTAATCCATAGATGCTGTTGTTTGCAATTGAAATCGCTTCGGCTTCGGTTTCAAACGGCAGGATTGATAGAACTGGTCCAAAGATCTCATCATTCGCGATGGAGCTTTGCAGCGGAACGTTTGTGAACACAGTTGGCTCGATGTAGCAGTCAGATCCATCAATCGTGAGTCGCGAGCCACCGTGAGCAAGTTTGGCGGAATCTGATCCACTAGCGATGAATTCTGCGACCCGTCCAGTCTGGTTGCGATCAACCAGGGGACCCATTGTGGTTATTGGATCAAGCGGATTACCAAGCTTGATTTTCTTAGCTTGATTTATCACTAGCTCAGTAAATTGCTCGACGATGCTCTTCTCAACAAGCAAGCGTGAGTTTGCTGAGCACACCTCACCTTGATTGAAGAAAATTGCTCGGGCGGCAAACTCTGCTGCCTCTTCAAGATTTGCGGTGTCAGCAAAAACTAAGTTCGGACTCTTGCCACCACACTCGAGCCAAACTTGTTTCATGTTTGATTCACCGGAGTACTTCATGAAGTACTTGCCAACTTGAGTTGATCCAGTGAAGGTAAGCACATCAATGTCTGGATGCAATCCAACGGCAGCGCCTGTTGTTTCGCCTTGACCAGTAACAACATTTAAGGTGCCTTCAGGAAGCCCAGCCTCAAGTGCAAGCTCAGCTAAGCGAAGTGAAGAAAGTGGTGATTGTTCAGCTGGCTTAAGTACAACAGCGTTACCTGCGGCAAGGGCAGGACCAAGTTTCCAAATTGCCATTTCCAATGGGTAGTTCCATGGAACTACCGCACCAACTACACCAAGCGGAACGCGTCTAACTAGCGCCACATTGCCTGGGTCAGTAACCGGTATCTCGCCACTAACTTTGTCGATTGCCTCGGCATAAAAATTCAGAATTGCGGCTGACCCCGGAATGTCAATCGTGGTTGCATCTGAGATTGGCTTGCCCATATCTAGAACATCAAGCAGGGCCAGTTCGTCTGCGTTAGCAAGGATCAGTTCGGAAAGTTTGTGAAGTGCCCCTTTGCGTGCGCTAGGGGACATTCGGGACCAGCCATTTTCAAATGCAGCGCGAGAACTCGCAACAGCTTGATCAACTTCGCGCTGCCCACACTCCGAAACATCGGCGAGCGACTTTGCAGTAACTGGACTCATATCCTCCGAAGTCTTTTCGGTGGCGACTCGTTTCCCGTCAATTACAGCCCGGCCATCGAAAGAAAGGCTCGATGCCGCTTTTTCCCATTCATCCCGAGTTTTCATTACGCACCCCACGTATCTTCATAACGCAATTTCATGGCCTTGAATACCCTTTAACATACTCGCGAAGTGCTGGATCTGAGGCAATGTCTACCAAAGTCATTGCCATTGCTTTCGAGGCATCAAGCACTGCTTGGTCGGCGTCAGCAGTAATGCAGGCTGCTGCAAACTCCTTCTGGTGGTTGACGGCAGAACCACTATTGACACCAATGTATGGATGAATACTCGCAATGACTTTAGAGATGTTTCCTAGATCCGTGCTGGCACGATTCATTTTGATACGAGGGTCGTTGTCATCAAACACCCGCCCGATTGCCTGCGCATTTAGCTTATATATGTCATTTAAGTTTGGATGATTTGTGAACTCCGAATATGGTTCGCTCTCATCGTGGATCTCCAGGACACAGCCTGTTGCAAGAGCTCCTGCTTCGAAACACTTTGCCACACGATCAAAAGTTTCTTCCATTAACTTGGTGGAAGTTGCTCGGACATACCAGCGACCTTCAGTAACCTCTGGAATTGCGTTAGGGGCTTCGCCACCACGCGTCATCACGCCATGAACTCGCACGGTGCTTGGAAGTTGTTGGCGGAGTAACCCAATAGCAACTTGCGCAATCGTGAATGCGTCCGCGGCATTGACGCCTTGTTCAGGGTAAGCAGCAGCATGTGCAGCTTTTCCAGAAAACTTCACTGCGATGTGACGAACTGCGAATGGTTCAGCAAATGCAACATCAACCGGACCTGGATGTACGAGTGCGGCAACATCAATGCCATCGAAAGCACCACGTTCCAGCATCACAATTTTTCCGCCTCCGCCTTCTTCGGCCGGAGTACCAAGAACTACAACTCTTATGTTCAAATCTTTAGCAACTGAAGCTAAAGCTATTGCTGCACCAACAGACGAAGAGGCGATGATGTTATGACCGCAGGCATGACCTAATCCAGGAAGCGCGTCATATTCGGCACATAGTGCAACCGTTAGATCGCCAGAGCCAAACTCTGCTCGAAACGCGGTGGGAAGTGCAGACACTTGTTCAACGACATCAAAACCATGATCACTTAGTTTCTTAATGACAGCTGCAGAACTTTCAAATTCTTGCCAGGCAATTTCTGGATTGGCATGAATTTTGTGACTTAATGAAAGAAGTTCCGTACTAACTTCATTCACACGGTTGATTACTTGGTCCTTATGGTCTGACATGGCTACTCATCTCCTGGAACACCATATGAAGGTGCCGTGTTGGGATTAAGCGCACGAGTCAAATAATCCTGTGACTGTGGAGCCCAAACGTTGTAGATCTCTCGCAGTTTGGAAATCGGGTCTTCGTCCCAATCAACTCGAAGGTTTGTTGTTGGCCAGGAAACTTCAGTTGCCACAATTACCGCAGCTGAGTGCACTGGCCCAGCTTCACCGCCCGCCTTAACGCCCGCTTCCAACGCTTGAATCAATCGGTCGGCTAGTTCGTTTTCGTAAGTTGCATTAAAGGCATCAACCATTGCTTGAATAACATCAGCATTAGCGAGCATGTTCCCAGCTGCTGCAACATTCTTTGCAGTAACTTCCGCATTAATACCCAGAGATTTTGCGCCTGAGTAAACAGCTGATTCACCGGTGTTGTCTACAACTGTTAGTTGTCTAAATTCAGGATGAGTTGCAACTGAAATAACCTTTGCCAATGCCTCATGTGCGCCCAGTCCAGATTGCAATGCGTCCAAAAGCGCTGGCCCCAAACTTGGGTCAGTTACGTTTTGACTTGATACTGCGCCAACACCAGTCCGAACATTAGGGCAACGCGAACCTACCGCAGGACTTGAGCTACTAATTGCAACTCCAAATGCTCCGGTGCGCTCGCAGCGAGCAGCGATACTAATCGTCATTAATCTCTGGTTTCTGGGATAACGGCAGTTGCATCTATTTCAACTAGCCATTCCGGGCGAGCTAATGCTGATACGACTAATCCAGTTGAAACGTAATGAACGCCCTTTAGCCATTTGCCCATTACGCGATAAACCGGTTCGCGGTAACGAATATCGACTAGGTAAATTGTAATTTTGGTAATGTCACCAAGTTCAGAACCACATTCTTCTAGCAACATCTTGATGTTTGCCATTGCCTTTTCCGCTTGTGCTTCAACATCGCCAATACCAACAGACTCTCGAGTATCTAGGTCCTGTCCTATCTGGCCTCGCAGATAGACAGTATTACCTGCAACGACAGCCTGAGCCAAGTCGTTATCCAAATTTTGCTCAGGATAGGTGACCTTGGTATTGAATGGTCGAATTCTCTTGTGAGTCATCGTTTTCCTTTTAGTAGGTTCAAGTTTTACGTTAGTCGAAAGCCAGGGTTAGCTGATGGTCATTTCAATTATTGGACGATTCGTGCTGAGCCGGAGTAGCTCTTGTAGCTGCGTTGAATTTGAATTTGATCCGCGAGGAATTTTGCATCATGCCAAACACCCCAGATAAATGCCGAACCTCGTCTTGAAAGCCAAGGCAAACCCAGGAAGTAGATGCCATGGGCACTAGAGACTCCACGTTGGTGTTGTGGCCTGCCAGCTTCATTCAGGGAACCAGGAACTTGGAGCCAGCTGTAATCAACTGAATATCCAGTTGCCCAAAGAATCGTGGTTATTCCGGCTGATGCTAAATCAATTTCTCGAATTGGATTAAGAGCAGCATCTGGCATTGGCCCTAATACATGTGCTTCAGGTTCTTCTGGAAGATCCAAATTATTTTGTGCAATGAATAAATCGGCTTCAGTAAGCACTGACAAAAAATTCTTATCACCACGAGCAATATTGCGCTCTAAGTCATCTTCAAATTTCAACACACCGTTCTCGTATGCGGAGGTTAGGCCAAGCAAAGTTATCCCACTATTTGCTAAGTCCCTAAAGTCGACAGTTTTTCCACCATCAAATCCACTGACTGCAATCGTGACATGTTCGGCTCCAGCGGGAGGAGTTGCTAGATCCCACTTACCTAAAACACCTAACCACCAGACATTGTCTCTTCCGCGATATCGTCTAGGTGGACGATCGTGCTCACCAACAGATAAGTAAACATCTCTGCCAGCTTTTCTTAAGTCAGCAGCGATTTGAACTCCAGATGATCCAGCTCCGACAATGAGCACTCCACCTTCAGGTAGCTGTGCCGGATTGTGGTAATCGCTCGAGTGAAGTTGATGAATACTTGTCGTGCTAGGAACAACAGGCGGAATCGCTGGCTTTTGAAATGGTCCCGTTGCTGCCACCACATACTTTGCGTGAATTTCTCCTGCTGAAGTTTCAACGCTAAATCCCGAATCAATCGGCAGTCTTGTTACTGACTTAACTTTAACGCCAGTTCTAATGGGAGCATTGAATTTTTCTGCGTAAGCAACAAAGTAATCGGCAACAGCTTCTTTTGGCACAAATGCATCTGGATCGTAACCTTCAAATTCCAAGTTAGGGAATCGGTCGTGCCATGCTGGACCGTTTGCTACTAGCGAATCCCAGCGTTCAGATCGCCAGCGCTCAGCAATTCGATCCCGCTCCAAAACGACATGTGAAATTCCAGCAATAGTTAGGTGCTCGCTCATCGCGACGCCGGCTTGGCCAGCGCCAACTACCACCACTTCAAACTGTTCCGGTGCCATCTATCTCCCTATTTAAAGTGACATCTCTAACTGTGCTGACCAGAACTGTTGCGGTCAAGCCGATTGAGCAAGGTTTTCTTGGTTTCTAGCATTAATCATATTTACGTAACAGAGAATTAAAAAAAGCAGCCCCACCCGAAGGTGAGGCTGCTTTTTAACTAGTGCGTTATCACTGGCTATCCAACCAAGTGGTGAACACCTGGGTGTAGAGCTCCCGGGCTTCTTCGCCACAGTTAGGGATTGGGCTAAGTAGTGCCTTGTACTCTTCTGGAACAATTACACCTGGATCGTTCTTTAGCTCATCGTTCATTAGCTCAGCAGTTCCAGTGATTGCATTGTTGTAACCCGAGAAGTTACTAGCTGCAGCCATGTTTGCTGGATCCATGAGCCAGTTGATGAAGATCTTGGCATTGTCAAGGTTTGGAGCGCCGACTGGAATCGCCATGTGATCTGACCAGAAGTTCAGACCTTCACTTGGGTAAATGAAGATGATGTCTGGATTTTCCATCTTCATACGATGGGTGTCACCGTTCCAGGAAGTGCGGATATTTACCTGTCCGGTAATCATTCGCTCGTTACCACCATCGTTGTCAATTACGTCAGGCTTAAATCCGGCAAGCATTTCTTCCGCCGCGACGTACTTTGCGGTGTCAGTTGTGCATAGATCAGAGGCTGGTACGCCCGTTGCACGAAGCGCAGCAGATACGATTTCTACCTGATCCTTCAGTGCGTTGACCTTAGGGTAGTTACCTGTAAATAGGTCTTTCCAAGACTTGATGTTTTCACATTCTGGTTCGAGCTTGGTGTTACAAGCAATACCAGTTGTGCCATACATGTAAGGGCCAGTGAACTTGCGACCCGGATCAAAGTACACATCCATGAATTCAGGAGCGATGTACTTACCATTTGGGAATGAAGCTACATCAACTTCTTGCAGCATTCCTAAACCAATCATCTGCTCAACCATGTAGTCAGACGGCATGATGATGTCGTAGCCAGTTGCACCGGACTGTAGCTTTGCAAGCAAAGTTTCATTGCTATCGAATGTGTCAAGAATGACTTCGATGCCAGTTTCAGCTTCAAACTTCTCAAGTAGGGCTGGATCAATGTAGTCAGTCCAGTTGTAAAGGTTAACTACGCCAGAGCCGGAAGTTGGAAATTCACCTGATGCAGCAGTAGCAGGTGCGGATGCTGTGTCAGTTGCAGTGGATTCGCCACCACATGCGGAAAGGAGTAAAGCACCAGCGGCAGCAAGGGCTGCAACAATGGTTGCTTTGCGCTTATTCATAATCTTCATGGATCTCCCTTAATGGTAGGAATGTACTTACAGAATGCCAGATGAATCTTGATTCGAACAGACATTTGAGCGCATTTTCCCCTTAATTGGTCACAAAAAAGTAACGCCCACCCCGTGAAATCCACAGGGTGGGCGTTACTTGGTAACCCGAAGGTCTTATTGGCTAGTTGTCCAAGTAGTAAATACCTGGGTGTACAACTCGCGGGCTTCTTCACCACAGTTAGGAAGTGGTGAAATTAGTGCCTGCTTGTCAGCTGGTACCACAACTGCTGGATCTGTCTTCAGTGCTTCATCCATGAATGCATCTGAACCAGTAATGCCGTTGTCGTAGCCAGAGAAGTTACTCTGACGGCCAGCAGCTTCTGGGTCCATCATCCAGTTGATAAAGATCTTGGCATTATCCAAGTTAGGAGCACCAACTGGAATTGCCAAGTTATCTGCCCAAAGGTTTACACCTTCACTTGGGTAGATGTACTGAACATCTGGATTTTCAACTGTCATGCGGTGAGTTGAACCGTTCCAAGCGTGACGCACGTTTGATGTGCCAGCCGTTACGCGCTCGATACCACCGTCTGATTCAATTACGGCTGGCTTGAAACCAGCAAGCAATTCTTCAGCAGCTAGGTACTTAGCCTTATCGGTTGTACATAGGTCATCTTTGCCAACGCCTGTTGCGCGAAGTGCAGCAGATACAACTTCAACTTGATCCTTTAGGGAATCCATCTTTGGTAGGCCTGCAGTGAAGTAGTCCTTCCAAGATTTGATATTTGCACATTCTGGTTCAGCTGCAAAGTTGCATGCAATGCCGGTGGTTCCATAATTCCAAGGTGCAGTGTAATTACGGCCTGGATCCCAATAGACATCAACAAGATCAGGTTTAATGTTCTTGCCGTTAGGGAAGCTTGCTACCCCAACATTTTGAAGCAGATTGAGTTCGATCATTTGTTGCACCATGTAATCAGAAGGAACGATTACGTCGTAGCCAGTTGCACCTGACTGCAACTTAGCCAATAAAGTTTCGTTGCTGTCATAGGTATCCAAGATAACTTCAATGCCAGTTTCGGCAGTAAAGCGCTTCAACTCTTCTGGATCGATGTAGTCGGTCCAGTTGTACAAATTAACTACGCCCGAGCCAGTAGTTGGGAATTCCCCTGCAGCTGCAGTGGCTTCGCCTGCGCCTGAATCTGCAGTAGTTTCCCCACCACATGCAGAAAGCAGTAGTGCGCTTGCCGCGGCAAGTGCAGCTACATATGAAGCGCGACGCTTCTTGTTGCTAGCCATTTTTATCTCCTTTTTCGTTGGATCAAATATGATCCGATTAGCACGCTGCCCGAGAACAACAGAAGCAAGGTAGAAATTGCATTTACCTCTGGTGTAACTGTTGAGCGGATCATGCCAAAAATGTAAACCGGCAATGTCGTAGCACCAGGGCCAGCGACAAAGAACGATGTAATGAAGTCATCAATTGATATTGCGAATGCCAGTAAGGCTCCAGCGAAAATTGCCGGTGCGAGCAATGGCAATGTGATGCGACGCAAGATCTGGCGCTCGTTAGCACCAAGATCTGAAGCTGCTTCAAACGGTGCCATGTCGAGCTGACTTAAGCGGGCGCGAATCGGCAAAAGCGCAAATGGAATACAAAATGCCGTATGCGCAACCATTAGGCCCACTTTTCCAAGTGGTACTCCAACTGCAATAAACAAACCAAGAGTTCCAACTGCCAACACAATTTCAGCGATGATAAGCGGTGCTCCGATTAATGCCATAGCGACTGCTTTTCCAGCGCGCTGCATTCGAAGCAATCCAAGTGCTGCCATTACTGCAAGTGTTGTGGACAAAATTGTTGCGACAAGTCCAACTTGAAGTGAATTCTTTAGTGCTCTTTGGATGTCTGTGTTCTCAAAGACTCTGAAGTACCACTTAACTGAGAAGCTCTCCCAAACTGCACCAATACGACTCGAGTTAAATGAATAGATTACGACGTAAACCAGGGGACTATACAAGAAGAACAGCACAAACCATGCAGTCGGTTTAAACCCAGGGAAGTTGCGAAGATTAACTAACTTGCCGCGTTTGCGTGAAGAAGTTTGGGTGTGACTCATACTAATTCCACCTTGTCTCCACGTCGCTGGGCCGCGCCTTGCATTATCAATACAAATAGCAGGGTTAGCACAATTAGCAATACTGCAAGCGCGGAACCGAATGGCCAATTTCGAGCTTGGCCAAAGTTGTTCGCGATAACGTTTGCAACCATGTTGGTTTTACCGCCACCCAACATGTCGGATTGTAAGAACGATCCAAGTGCCGGGATAAACACCAAGGCAATACCTGAAATCACACCAGGTCTAATCGAAGGCAAAATGATTCTGCGAACTACAGTCATTCGTTTTGCACCGAGATCGTATGCAGCCTCGGCCAATCGGAAATCAAAACGTTCTGCCGAAGCGTAAATCGGCAAAATCATAAATGGCAAGAAAACATAAATCAGACCAAGAATTGTCGCTGGCGGTGAATACAGAATGCTCCACTCAATGTTGAAGATACCTAGGAACTTTCCAATTGGACCCTCATCCGCGACGATCTGACGCATGCCGTAAGTGCGAATCAAGATACTGATCCAGAAAGGCAGTGTTACTAGAGCAACTAGCAGGTTTCGCTTTCGGGCATCGCGTGTTGCAATCCACATTGCAACGGGAATTGAAAGCACCAAGGTAACAACGGTTGTTAGTAGCGAATAGTAAAACGAAGTCCATAAGACCTTGATGTAACGGGTATCTAGCGCAGTTGTGCCATCAAGTTTTTCTTGAATAAACAATGCCTTGTAGTTTTCTAGCGTGAAAACCCACTTAACTCCGGTTCCTTGCGAAGGCTTCTCAAGGAATGAATAAACAACAATTATGAGAAGTGGCACCCCAATTGCAAAAGCCAAGAAAATGATTGGCAGATAAGCAAGTTTTGGAGATGACTGACCTGGTCGGCCGCGTTGCGCTTGCTTTTTTGGCGTAGTCGTTACTGCG
Source organism: Candidatus Nanopelagicales bacterium (assembly GCA_023257525.1). Lineage (GTDB taxonomy): Bacteria > Actinomycetota > Actinomycetes > S36-B12 > UBA5976 > UBA5976. Next base: position 872 of record JALRCB010000025.1, on the reverse strand, counting down.
GTCATGAAGCCACCGTGCGAGCTGCTCGATGCTCTGGATTTAGCGCGACCTTACTTCCTTGTTCCGGAATTTCCGTTCCATAGGAAGCTAATGAAGCAATAACTTCCACGTCGCCAACAGTTACGTGTACTCGAACTGAATCTCCAGTGAAGATCACATCTCTGACAGTTCCACTAATCATTCCGTTTGTGGCAAGTACCAGGTCCTCTGGACGAATTGCGACAGTTACATCACCAGATGCTGGGATCACAGAGTCGGCTGCTAGTTGATCCGTAGGAAGAACATTGCCACCAGGTAATGAAATTCCGCCAGAAGCTACCGTTCCCTTAATCAGGTTGGTTTCGCCGATGAAGTCTGCAACATATGCGTTAACTGGACGTCGGTAAACCTCAACCGGAGTATCAAGCTGAACAATCTTGCCTTGGCTAAACACTGCAATGCGATCACCCATCGACATGGCTTCTTCTTGATCGTGGGTGACGAAGACGAATGTAATTCCAGTTTCACGCTGCAGACGCTTTAGTTCAACCTGCATACCGCGGCGAAGCTTTAGGTCAAGCGCAGAAAGTGGCTCATCAAGAAGAAGCACCTTTGGTTTTTTGGCAAGTGCGCGAGCTAATGCAACGCGCTGTTGCTGTCCACCAGAGAGTTGTGATGGCATACGTTTTGCATAACCAGCAAGCTGAACTTGCTCGAGAGCCTCTTCTACTCGCTTAGCAACTTCATCTTTATCAACATTTTCCATTTCCAAACCAAATGCAATGTTGTCTCCAACGGTCATGTGTGGAAATAGCGCGTAAGACTGGAAGACAGTGTTTACAGGACGGTCATATGGTGGCTTATCGTCGATACGCTCACCTTGCAAAATGATT
>JALRCB010000259.1 GCA_023257525.1 Candidatus Nanopelagicales bacterium | reverse complement strand
ATACCAAGCGGATTGTTGCGACCTAGAAGTGCGATCGCAATTCCAGTAAAGCCCCAATCAGTTGGGAACTGCAGACTGTAAGTTCCGGTTTCTCCAAGTAGATATGGCAAGCCAACGAGCCCTGCAACCGCACCTGAAAGCAACATAGTTACTACGATCATGCGATTTGATTGCACACCACTTGTTCGAGCTGCAGAAGCTGACTTTCCAGTTGCGCGCAAATCGAAACCAAACCGAGTGCGATTTAGTAAGAACCAATATCCGATACCAACGATGATTGAGATAAAGAAGAATCCATAAATCGGAGTTCCTGGATCGATAAACGCGATGCCGCGAAGCATTCCTGATTCCGGAATTGCAGCGGTACCACGAACGTTCAAACTGGTTTCAGTACCGATGCTTGTCCGCACAATTATGTAACTGATCATTCCAATCGCAATAAAGTTCAACATGATTGTGGAGATAACTTCGCTAACACCGCGAGCCACCTTCAACCAAGCTGCGATTCCAGCCCAAAGCGCACCTACAAACATTGCTGTCAAAATTGTGATTGTTACGGATGC
>JALRCB010000258.1:251-575 GCA_023257525.1 Candidatus Nanopelagicales bacterium | reverse complement strand
CCATCTCAGCCTCCGGCCCCAAGAACGAGTTTGACTGCATGGCTGACGAACCAGTCGACGAGGAAGAAGAACACCGCCGCCAGGATCGACATCGCGAAGACCATGCCGGTGGTGATCAGGGTCTCCTTGCGCGAGGGCCAGGAGACCTTGTTCGCCTCCTGCCGCACCTGGCGGAAGAACTCGCCCACCGACACCCTCGGGGGTGCCGGCGGCTGGCCGCCTGCCACTCCATTCGTCTGGTTGGTGCTCATCGCCCGTCCCGTCGCAGATGCCGTGTGTCGCCGTCGTCGCCAGCCGCCGCGGCGCCAGGAGCGCCAAGGCCTT
>JALRCB010000258.1:0-241 GCA_023257525.1 Candidatus Nanopelagicales bacterium | reverse complement strand
GCACCCGCCACTCGACGAGGTGCTCCGTGACCGACTTGCTCTTCGCCGGAACCACTCCCGCGAAGCCACTGAAGACCGTTCCTGCGATGGCAGGAGCAGAGGGGCTCGAACCCCCAACCCCCGGTTTTGGAGACCGGTGCTCTACCAATTGAGCTATGCTCCTTCGCGCACTACCACCCTCCCGGGCGAAGCCGCGGGAACTGGCCCGCGGCGCGCCCGGCAGGGATCACTCGATGATCTT
>JALRCB010000257.1 GCA_023257525.1 Candidatus Nanopelagicales bacterium | reverse complement strand
ATTGAAAGTGCTGAGGGTTCAATAATTATTGATGTTGATGGTAATTCAATTTTAGATTTAGGCGCAGGTATTGCAGTATTAAATGTGGGTCATTCATCACCTAAAGTAATTGAAAATGTAAAAACACAAATGGATGCATTTACTCATACTTGTTTTATGGTTGTGCCATACACCGGTTATGTTGAAGTTTGTGAAGCACTTAATCGCTTAACTCCTGGAGATCACGAGAAGCGTTCTGCGCTGTTTAACTCGGGAGCTGAAGCAGTTGAAAACGCAGTCAAAATTGCGCGTTCACATACAAAGCGTCAAATGGTTGTGGTTTTTGAGCACGGCTACCACGGTCGCACCAATTTAACCATGGGCATGACCGCCAAAAACATTCCTTACAAGGAAGGCTTTGGACCATTTGCTCCAGAAATTTATCGGATGCCAATGTCCAATCCATCACATGATGGCCTGACGGGTGCTGACGCTGCGGCACACGCAATCAGCAAAATGAATAAGGAACTTGGCGCGCACAACATAGCTGCAATCGTGGTTGAACCAATTCAAGGTGAAGGTGGCTTCGTAGTTCCTGCGACGGGTTT
>JALRCB010000256.1 GCA_023257525.1 Candidatus Nanopelagicales bacterium | reverse complement strand
CCATGTCGGTCGCGCCTGCTTGCCAAAGACCATTGACAATCATCTGAAGATCTCGGTCTATGACCTTGCCTGGAGGTGTTTCATCGCCTTGTAACGGATCTGTTGGCGCATCATCTATGGTTACCGTTACTCCATCACCTGTTACCTCGGTCTGACCCGTGGCAACGCGGAGTCGATCTAGTCGCGCTCGCGCTTGCTCCCCTAGCGATGTTCCAGCAAGTGTGGCAGCCTCGGCATTAAGTAAGTCGTTTTGCGCAGTTAACACTGACACTTCCAGTTCTTGTACTCGACGGTCCGCTGCGGTTACGCGCTCAACAAGTGCATCTCTAGTCAAGGAGTTTTCACTAGCTTGAATTCTGGTTTGCGCAATCGCCATGCCAAGAACCAGAGTTACTAACGTTGCGGCGCCAGCGATAAAGAAGACTCTTAGTCGCCCAGAGTTTTGATTAGGCGCGGTATTTGCGTAATCCGAAGCCAGCGCATCGGCTAGTAGCGCATCAAGTGACGCATCAACTCGCATGAAGTTCTCTTCTCATTTCAAATACCTGGCGGTAATACAGCAAACCTGCGTACCAATACATAGTGATACC
>JALRCB010000255.1:284-596 GCA_023257525.1 Candidatus Nanopelagicales bacterium | reverse complement strand
CTTGCGATCACTTCCGCGGGAACTGTCATGAGAACCCCTGCAGCTGAGGTCCGTCAGACCGGCCGCGACAGTATGGGTGTGCGCTTGGTCAATCTTGATGAAGGTGTGAGCCTGTTATCGGTGACCAAGAATGGCGAAGATGAGATTTCGGTGAAAAGTTAGTATGGTTCGCATCCTGTAGTTATGGCGCTGCCTCTCAAAAGCGGTTTTTGGTCGTTTTGGGAGTTAGTGAAGTTCAAGGTAATCTTGCGCTTCTGCAATCAAGAGCAATCTTGTTGCGGGCCCATAGCTCAGCCTGGTTAGAGCGCTTCC
>JALRCB010000255.1:0-274 GCA_023257525.1 Candidatus Nanopelagicales bacterium | reverse complement strand
TAAGGAAGAGGTCGGTGGTTCAAGTCCACCTGGGCCCACCCGTTCTAATACGGGGACCTAGCTCAATTGGTAGAGCACCGCCTTTGCAAGGCGGGGGTTAGGGGTTCGATTCCCCTGGTCTCCACAATATTTTCTTTATCTAATCCACTTAAACGATTGGCTACAAACATGTCATCAACAGCAACTCTTCACACATCACTCGGCGACATCGTTATCGAGCTTTATCCAAATCACGCACCGAAGACAGTTGCAAACTTTGTTGAACTAGCAACCG
>JALRCB010000254.1 GCA_023257525.1 Candidatus Nanopelagicales bacterium | reverse complement strand
AGCGCAAAGTGCGTCAATAAACACTGTGAGCGGGTGACGGGATCCGTCGCTGTGCTCCTCCCGATTCCCGAGGGGCGCTCACTGTGTGAGCGGGTGACGGGAATCGAACCCGCACCACCAGCTTGGAAGGCTGGAGCTCTACCATTGAGCTACACCCGCGAACGTTCGAGGCATCACCTTACCCGCCTGCGCGCAGGCCTTCAGCGAGCGGTTGCGCGCTCATGGTGAGCCACCACATCGGTCACCTCGATGCCACGCCCCTAGACTGACGGCGTCTGCCGCGTGCAGGCACGCGGGGTGTGGCGCAGCTTGGTAGCGCGCCTGCTTTGGGAGCAGGAGGCCCCCGGTTCAAATCCGGGTACCCCGACCACGTCAGTGCGGGCAGTTCAGCCGCCCGTGCCGCCGTCACGTGGCAGGCAAGTAGGCTGACGCGACTCATCAGCCTGAGGAGATTCCCGTGAAGAGCACCGCCGAGACCCTGTCGCCGACCCGGGTCAAACTCACCGTCGAGGTGCCCTTCGACGAACTCCAGCCCAGCCTGGATGCCGCCTACAAGACGATCGCGCAGCAAATCAACATCCCGGGCTTTCGCAAGGG
>JALRCB010000253.1 GCA_023257525.1 Candidatus Nanopelagicales bacterium | reverse complement strand
ACTCATTAAGAGATATTGCGTTACTTCGAAATGTTACCAAGTTGGTCGAAGAGGGCATCAATCATGTTGGTATTAAGCGCATCATCGAATTGGAATCAGCAATGGCTAATCTTTCAATTGAAGTTGCAAAACTTCGAATTGAAGTAGATGAACTTATGCGACGCGATAACAATGTAATTGTTTATAAAAACGAGAAGGAATAGGCTCCGCCACATGTCAGCTAAAGATCAATTACGCGAAGAAATCATCAAAAAGGCTGTGGTCCACGGGAAAGTTATTCTTTCAAGTGGCAAAGAGGCTGATTACTATGTTGATTTACGTCGCGTAACTCTTGATCATGTGGCAGCGCCGCTAATCGGCGAAGTGATGCTCGAACTTACAAAAGATTTAAATTACGACGCCGTCGGTGGTTTAACACTTGGCGCAGATCCAGTGGCAACTGCGATGATGCATACGGCTGCAAAACAGGGCAAAAAACTAGATGCCTTTGTAGTTCGCAAAGCTGAAAAAGCCCACGGTTTACAGCGCCGAATCGAAGGGCCAGATGTAAAGGGTAAGCGCGTTCTAGCAGTTGAAGATACTTCTACTACCGGTGGTTCAG
>JALRCB010000252.1 GCA_023257525.1 Candidatus Nanopelagicales bacterium | reverse complement strand
CCCCGGGGGAGGCCACTAGGCTCCAATCGCTGAATTCCGGGTGACGACCGGCTGGGCGTGCAGTAGCGTCTCGCCGACACGACAGCCCTCCGGGGCAAGGACCAAGGAGCGACACATGAGCGGTGGACCCGAGCGCCCCCTGGCCGAGGTTCGTTTCCTCACCGTTGCCGAGGTCGCGTCGCTCATGCGCGTCTCCAAGATGACGGTCTACCGACTCGTGCACGGTGGCGAATTGCCGGCCGTGCGCGTCGGCCGTTCCTTCCGCGTGCCGGAGCAGGCCGTGCACGACTACCTGCGCACCTCCTACATCGAGGCCGGCTGAGACTGCGGACTACGCCTGGTCGGCGAGACCGCGTCCGTCACGCTCGTCTCGATCGGATAGGGTCGGGGCTCCCGCACACACGCCGGGACTTCGCGGACTGAATGAGGTAATCGATGGGCTCGGTGGTCAAGAAGCGCCGCAAGCGCATGGCCAAGAAGAAGCACCGCAAGCTGCTCAAGCGCACGCGCGTCCAGCGTCGCAATAAGAAGTAGGCAGCCATGGGTCGCGTCGTGCTGGTCACGGGCGCTGCCCGCCACCTGGGTGGCCTGATGGTGCGGTCCCT
>JALRCB010000251.1:246-617 GCA_023257525.1 Candidatus Nanopelagicales bacterium | reverse complement strand
TAAGGCGACTGCCTTCACCATTTGGCTACCGGCGGATGATGCACCCCCTGGGATTCGAACCCAGCCCTAAAAGATTAAAAGTCTCTTGTGCTAACCGCTGACACTAGGGGTGCTTGTGACATGCTCCGGGCCGGACTCGAACCGGCACGCTTTTGAGGCGAGGGATTTTAAGTCCCTTGTGTCTACCGATTTCACCACCGGAGCTTATGCATTCAGAGGGAGTCGAACCCACACGCCGTTCAGGCGCCAGATCCTAAGTCTGGTGCGTCTGCCAATTCCGCCATGAATGCATTTCCATTATCAATCAGCAACCTCTTCTATCTCAACAGGTCCGTAAAACACAATTTCACAATCTGAACATTCCCAGCCTG
>JALRCB010000251.1:0-236 GCA_023257525.1 Candidatus Nanopelagicales bacterium | reverse complement strand
CTCTTCCGGATAGAATGTTGTGGCCTCTAGAAGTTTTTGTTCCTTCTTGGACAAATTCTCCACACCCACTCTGTCTGTCCAACACCCATCATTCAAGCTATGGTCTATTCTTCCATATGTATCTGTGACCAATGCCTCACCTTCCGTCCAGCCATTCTCACGCGGGTCTTCCTCCACCCAAACCTCACCCCAACGATACCAGGTGTTTTCTTCAAAGTAGATGCGTTTACCATTAC
>JALRCB010000250.1 GCA_023257525.1 Candidatus Nanopelagicales bacterium | reverse complement strand
CCTTATTTCCCGCTCGATTTATCATCGAGGCGAATCGCGCTCTCCGCCACGTCTAAGGCTAGGAGGTCGGACTCGGTTTCACTTCTAACTATGGTGCGCGCCGTGCCATCGAGAACTGAAATCACTCCTGGACGCGGTACATGGTTGTAATTGCTCGCCATGCTTCGACCATAAGCGCCTGTTGCGGGTACCGCGATTAGATCACCAGGGGCGATATCACTCGGCAAATCAATATTATTGATGACTATATCGCCAGTTTCGCAATGCTTTCCGACTAATCGACAATCTCTCAACATTGCACTCGACTCACGGTTGGCAATTTCAGCCGTGTATTCGGCGCCGTAAAGAGAGGTGCGAATGTTGTCGCTCATGCCACCATCTACAGAGACATAAAGCCGCTTTCTGCCATCTTCAAGTTGTACTTCTTTAGTTGTTCCTACCCGATAGAGAGTAATCATTGATGGACCAATCAGAGCTCGCCCTGGTTCAATTGAAACTCGAGGAACTTTTAAACCCAGTTTCGCTGATTCACTCCAAATCACATCTTTGACCGTCTTAAGAAAATCTTCGACCGGCATCGGAGTATCTTTTTTTGTATATGCAATTCCCACGCCGCCGCCA
>JALRCB010000024.1 GCA_023257525.1 Candidatus Nanopelagicales bacterium | reverse complement strand
TGAAACCGTTGGTGTTGGTCAGTCCGAGGTAGATGTTGTAAATGCCGTGGACACCGTGGTTTTGGTTTTGGCCCCTGGCGCAGGTGATGGCGTGCAAGCTGCAAAAGCAGGAATTTTAGAAATTGCTGATATCTATGTCGTGAATAAGGCAGATCGTGATGGTGCCGAAGGGGTAGTTCGGGAACTACGTTCCATGATCGGACTTGGTTCAAACAGCCAAGCATCTTGGATTCCAGAGATTGTCACCACGACTGCAACAACCGGTCAAGGTCTAGCAGAGTTAGTTCTGGCAATTTCAAAACATAACGATTGGGCAGTGGCGTCGGGCGATCGGGCTTTGCGTTCGGTTGAACGAGCCAAACTAAACCTTCGTCGCGCTGTCTTGGATTCGATTACTGAACTAATGGACGTGAATGCAGCGGGCTTGAATTCACTAAGTGCCCAAGTAGCAAGTGGCGAAATTTCAACTGAATCAGCCGTCAAAAAGATTTTGCGGGACTTGAGTTAGTCCTAGGAACTATAGATGCGCCACAATAGAGGCGTGAATCAGTCCAATATGAACTTGCAAGGCGCCATTGACCTTGGCGCGGTAGCTGCAGCGCGAGAAGCACAAGCAAAAGCTGCCCAGGCTGCCGCGCAACGGGCAGCAGATCCAGTTGCAAGTAACTTGATCATTGATGTGACTACCTCAAGCTTTGAAACTGATGTAATAACTCAATCGATGACTGTCCCAGTGGTTGTTGATCTATGGGCCACTTGGTGTGAACCATGTAAGCAACTTTCGCCAATCCTTGAAAAACTTGCCCTTGAATATGACGGCCGCTGGATTCTGGCCAAAGTTGATGTTGATGCCGAACAACAAATTGCTGCAGCTTTCCAGGTGCAATCAATCCCAACGGTTTATGTCGTTATCGGTGGGCAGGTAGCTCCGATGTTCCAAGGCGCCATGCCCGAATCACAAGTTCGCCAAGTGTTAGAAGCCGTGCTCGCTGAAGCTGAAAAAGCAGGCATTACTGGACGCGTTGGATTGGCTGATGGCACCGCACAAGAATCACAAAACCAAAATGATACTTTGCAGCCACCAAGCGATCCAAGATTTGATGCCGCCGAAGCAGCCCTTGAGGCCGGAGACTGGGCTAAAGCAGCCGAAGCCTACAAAGAAATCCTGTCTGTTACTCCAGGTGATGCAATTGCAAAAATTGGTTTGCTCAATGTAAATCTCTTGCAGCGCACGGATGGTCGTGATTTAGCTGCAGATGTTGAAACCATGACACTAGAAACTGATTCGGTGTTACGAGCTGCTGATTCTACTTTTTTGATGGGCGAGTTTGCGGATGCATTTGCGTTACTCATTGAACACCTCAAGAACGTAACCGGAACTGAGCGGGATCAAACTCGCGAGCGAGTCTTGGAACTTTTTGAAATTGCAGGCCCAGCAGATCCTGCGGTAGTTAAGGCAAGAATTGCACTAACTAACGCGCTTTTCTAATCCCATCCTTAAAGTTTTGTTGCCCCACATTCGGTAGATAGGCTAATAACGTGTCAGAATTCATCAGAGTTGAGCGCCAAGAGCGTATTGCAGTTATTAATTTAGATCGTCCAAAAATGAACGTGCTAAATCGAGCCATGCAAGAGGAAATCAAAGCCGTTGCACTTGAAGTTTCCAGTTCGGACGAAGTGCGTGCAGTTGTAATCTATGGTGGCGAACGAACATTTGCTGCTGGTGCTGACATTAAAGAAATGATTGATTGGGACGGCGAAGTTGCCAGACGCGAGACTCCAGGTTTGCAGGATTGCTTTAATGCAGTTGGCGATATCCCAGTACCAACAATTGCTGCCATCACTGGCTACGCCCTTGGTGGCGGTTTGGAACTCGCTCTAAGTTGTGACTTTAGAATTGCGGCATCAAACTCCGTTATGGGTCAGCCTGAGATTTTGCTGGGAATCATTCCTGGCGGTGGTGGCACCCAGCGACTTGCTCGATTGATTGGTCCATCACGTGCAAAAGATTTAATCTTTACCGGACGCAGAGTGAATGCAGATGAAGCTTTAACTCTTGGTTTAGTCAATGAAGTTGTGGATTCAAGCGACGTGCTCAAGCGAGCTATGGAACTAGCAAACCTTTACGCAACTGGTCCAGTTACTGCGATGAAGGCTGCGAAGCGAGCAATCGACAAGGGTGGCGAGCAGCTATTGGCTGATGGTTTGGTTATGGAGCAGGGGCTGTTTGCTGGCCAGTTCGATACCAATGACCAAAAGGTAGGTATGAAGTCCTTCGTCGAAAATGGCCCAGGTAAGGCAGATTTCTCCTAGTTAGCTTGGCTTACTACTCAGGCCAACCCTGAACTAGCGCCTTTTAAATAAGCGATTATGATTGTAAGTGACGGATTGGATCCAATCCTGAAGCCACACAAATTGTGGATTTAGGAAGTGGATTAAAACTTCGTCTGGGCGCTAAAGGAGTTGGCATGAAGATTTGTGTTTGCGTAAAGCAGGTTCCAGATAGCTGGGCAGAAAAGAAGTTGACTGCAGCTGACAGCACTTTGGATCGCGCCGCGGCTGACCGAGTAGTTAACGAACTCGATGAGTACGCAGTTGAAGAAGCCCTGCGAATTGTTGAAGCCGGCGAAGGCGAAGTAACAATTCTTTCCATGGGACCAGATGAAGCAGCGGACAGCGTTCGTAAAGCTATCTCAATGGGTGCTCACGCAGGAATTCACATTAGCGATCCAGCGCTACACGGTTCTGACGCACTTGCAACATCACTTGTACTTGCCAAAGCACTTGAAGGCCGTGGCTTTGATTTGATTATGTTTGGCTCTGAATCAACTGATGCACGCATGAGTGTTGTGCCTGCAATGGTTTCCGCTCGACTTGGTTTGCCACAGATGACTTTTGCAAACAAGGTTGAAGTAAGCGGTTCAAACCTAACAATCCACCGCGTTACCGATTACGGTTACGACGAAGTTCAGTCCAGCCTGCCAGCCGTTGTTTCAGTAGTTGAAAAAACAAATGAGCCTCGTTACCCATCTTTCAAGAACATCATGGCTGCCAAGAAGGCACCGATGGAAACCTTGAGTCTTGCTGACATTGGTTTAGATGCAGCAGCTGTCGGCCTTGCCAATGCCTGGAGTGAAGTTAAAGATTTCGCAGAGCGTCCAGCTAAGGCAAAGGGCACTGTCATTACTGATGAAGGCAATGGCGCAGAAAAAATCGAAGAATTCCTCGTCACCCAGAAATTTATCTAGGAGCATCCATGTCTGAAGTATTAGTACTTATCGAGCACTCGGAAGGCAACATCAAGAAGGTATCTCTTGAGTTGCTAGCAATGGCTGCCGGAATTGGCGAACCAAGTGCAGTCTTTGTTGGACCTGGCGCTGATGCTGCAATAGCAACTCTTGGTGATCATGGCGCAAAAACGGTTTATGTCGCAGACGGTCAAGCATTCTTGGATCACGTTGTAGTTCCAACTGTTGATGTATTGGCAAAGCTTGTTGCTGAGAAGTCACCGGCCGCAGTTTTGATTCCATCTTCCGCAGACGGCAAAGAAATCGCGGGCCGTTTGGCAGTTGCAATTGATTCTGGTGTTATCACCGATGCAGTGGCAGTTTCTGCTGACGTTGTTGCAACTCAAAATGTATTTGGTGGCGCAACAATTGTGCACTCAAGAGTGTCCAAGGGCACTCCAGTAATCACAGTTCGCACCAACTCAATCGCACCTGTGCAATCTGGTGGATCTGCAACTCGCGTAGACGTAGCTGCAGAAGTTAGCGCTGCCGCTGGCGCAACCAAAGTTGTTAATCGAGTCTCAGTTCAAAAGAGTGGCCGTCCAGATCTATCCGAAGCCGCAATTGTGGTCTCAGGTGGTCGTGGTGTTGGTAGCGATGAAGGTTTTGCAAGCGTCATCGAACCATTGGCAGATTCGCTCGGCGCAGCAGTTGGCGCATCCCGCGCCGCAACAGATGCTGGTTGGTATCCACATCAGTTCCAGGTTGGCCAGACTGGCAAAACCGTATCGCCTCAGCTTTATGTTGCGAATGGAATTTCTGGTGCGATTCAGCATCGCGCTGGCATGCAAACCTCAAAGACTGTTGTTGTCGTTAACAAAGATGCAGATGCACCGATCTTTGATTTAGCTGACTTCGGTGTTGTTGGCGACCTTCATTCGGTAGTTCCTGATTTAACTGCTCGGGTAAATGCCCGTAAGTAGTCACTAAATAGTGGGTTTTTCCCGAAACTGAAAAATCCATGACCTACCGTTCTCATCTAGAATAGGTAAGTGGCGTATTTAGATAACGCTGCAACGACCCCAATGCTTCCGGAGGCCGTTGCGGCCATGACGAAGTTGCTCAGCGAGCCTGGCAATCCTTCATCCCTGCACGCCTCTGGGCGAAAAGCCAGACGTGCCGTTGAAGAATCCCGGGAACGCGTGGCGCGTGCAGTTGGGTGCGGCTCAGCAGAGGTTGTGTTCACAGCTGGCGGTACCGAAGCCAACAACATTGCTGTCAAGGGAATCGCTTGGGACCAAAGAAATAAGGATCCGCGACGAGATCGCGTAGTTGCAGGTAGTACTGAACATCACGCCGTTCTTGATCCAGTTCGCTGGCTTGGCGATTCTGAAGGTTTTGAAGTTACCTGGATCAAGTCTGATGCCGAAGGAAAAATCACACCTGAAGCACTTCGTGACGCACTTGGTGAAAATCCAAACGATGTTGGCCTTGTCAGTGTGATTTTAGGAAATAACGAAGTTGGAACCATTAACGACATTGCTGCGTTAACTGCAGTTACTCGAGAATTTGGAATTCGCTTTCATACTGACGCGGTTCAAGCTCCGGCTTGGTTAGACCTTAACTTTTCTGAACTTGGCGTTTGCGCAATGAGTATCTCAGGACACAAAGTTGGTGGACCGCATGGAATTGGTGCGTTGATCATTAGTCGCGATTGTCATGTCACGCCATTGATTCACGGCGGCGGCCAAGAGCGCGATGTTAGATCCGGAACTTTAGACGCACCAGCCATCGTTGGTTTTGCAACGGCGCTTGAAATTACGTCAGCGCGACGTTCCGAAACTGTGGCTCGAGTTTCAGCACTGCGTGATGACTTAGTTACTCGTGTTTTGCAAATTGCACCTGATGCGATTTACACCGGTTCAAAGATTGATCGCTTAGCTAATAACGCTCACTTTATTTTCCCTGGCTGCCTGGGCGACTCTTTACTGATGTTGCTTGATGCTCAAGGTGTGGAATGTTCAGTTGGTTCTGCTTGCAATGCAGGTGTGCCACAACCATCGCATGTTTTGCTTGCCATGGGTGCAGACGACGATGCTGCCCGCAGCACATTACGTTTCTCACTTGGCAGCACAACTACTCAAGCTGATGTCGACAAACTTATTGAGGTTCTGCCAAGTGCAATCGAACGTGCAAAGCGCGCTGGAGTTCCAAAGTTAACTACTGCACCGGTGCGTGCCTGATGCGCGTATTAGCTGCACTCTCAGGTGGTGTGGATTCCGCAGTTGCGGCTGCCCGCGCAGTAGATGCTGGACATGATGTAACAGCAGTTCATCTAGCGCTTTCCAGAAATCCGCAATCTCATCGAACTGGCGCTCGCGGTTGTTGCACAATCGAAGATTCCAATGATGCATTTCGTGCGGCAGATATGTTGGGCGCACCGTTTTATGTTTGGGATTTATCTTCTGAATTTCAAGAAAAAGTTATCGAAGACTTTATTTCTGAGTATGCGGCTGGCCGCACACCTAACCCGTGCTTGCGCTGCAATGAAAGTATTAAGTTTGAAGCGGTCTTAGAACGCGCCATGGCACTTGGCTTCGATGCGGTGGTTACCGGACACTATGCTCAAATCTTCCAAGGCGAAAATGGTCCAGAACTTCACCGCGCAGTTGACCCACTCAAGGATCAGTCCTACGTACTTGGTGTATTAACTGCAGAACAAATTGCGCACTCGATGTTCCCGCTAGGCAACAGCACAAAAGTTGAAGTTCGAGCCGAAGCTGATCGACGTGGAATTCTGGTGGCAGCTAAGCCAGATAGTCACGACATTTGTTTTATTCCAGACGGTGACACTGCAGGCTGGCTTTCCCGCCAGATTGAATCTGTGCCCGGCGAGGTTGTCGATGCCGAAACTGGCAACAAAGTTGGAACGCACGGGGGTGCACATGCATTTACTGTTGGGCAGCGTCGCGGTCTAGCCCTTGGCAATCCAACTGGCGATGGTGAACGTCGCTACGTAGTTGATGTTGACGTTAAGAACAATGTTGTGATGGTCGGGCCGCCAGTTCTATTGGATATCGACCTAATTGAAACGATTAAGCCAAGATGGTCAGGTCCGGTTCCAGCCAGCGGCACTCGCATTCATGTTCAGATTCGTGCACATGGTGAAGCCTTGCCAGCGACTCTTCACATTGGCGACGATGACCAAGTAACTATCCAACTCGACGATTACTTACGTGGGCTGGCTGCCGGTCAAGCCGCAGTTATGTATGACGGAACTCGCGTGATCGGAAGCGCGACCGTTTCTCGCTCGCGCCGATCGGCATCTGTTTAGTGCAACCTGCAACCGTTACTGGTGTTGGTGCCTGGCCAGGAACTGATGTTCATGAAGTTGCGGTAACTATCCGAGATGTTTGTCCGGACTTCCCGCACTTAGCTGAACTTCCCGAGCGTGGCCCAGGAGCTGAGATGATCGGGCGAACCATGGGATTGATATCTCAAATCGCGAGTGACTTTTCAGTTTCGACTGTTCCAACAGGCTGGCGACTAACTAGTGCTCGCGGCAAAGATATGTTGCGCGCCGCATCTTTCCTGAGCAATGACTTAGATGAAATTGAAGCGGTCTTCGAAGGTTATGAAGGTGACTTCAAAATCCAAGTAGTTGGACCTTGGACTCTTGCGGCAAGTGTTGAAATTCGCTCGGGTGAGAAACTGCTTCGCGATCTAGGCGCAGTGTCCGATCTGGCACAAGCCTTGGCAAGCGCTGTCGAAAGTCACGTCGCTGACGTTGCCCGCAGACTTCCGAGAGCACGGATTGCAGTGCAGTTTGATGAGCCGTTACTGCGAGATATTTTGCGTGGCTCAGTACCAACTCAAAGTGGTTGGGCTGCGTATGCTGCGGTTGAGCCTGCAACAGTAGGCGAAACTTTGAAAGCGGTCCGCAGCGCACATTCCGGAACAACAATTGTGCATAGCTGCGCCGACGAGATCCCATTTGATTTAATTCGACAATCAGGATTTTCCGCAATCTCTTATGACGTGGCTTTAGTCGGGGATATGGCTACTGACTATCTGGGTGAACAGATTGAATCTGGTGGCTTTGTGATCTTAGGTATTGAGCCTTCAACTACCGCCCGAGCGGTAGCGGGAGTCCGACGACTTGGTGGGCGAATCGGGTATTCAGATGAAGATTGGAACTCCCACATAGTTTTATCGCCTCCATGCGACCTAATTGACATGCCACTGTCACAGGCTCGCGAGAGAATGGAATCATTAAGTGAGGTTTCGCGCGCATTAGTGGAGGTAGATCAGTGAGCATTCCAGCCGCTGTGCGCAAGCGTCGTGATGAACTTGTTGAACTAATTGAGCAAGCTCGAACTCAGTATTACAGCCATGACAAGCCGACCATTTCCGATGCGGACTACGACAAGTACTTTGCTGAGTTAGTTGAAATCGAAGGCAATCACCCGGAATTAGTAAGTGCGGATTCTCCAACTCAAAGTGTTGGTGGGGAAGCAACTGAAGAGTTTGGTGAATTTGAGCATCCAACCAAGATGTGGAGTCTTGATAACGTTTTCGATGACGCCGAGTTGGATGCCTGGTTTGCTCGAGTAGGCGATCACAACTTCCTATGCGAATTAAAGATTGATGGTCTTGCGATCAATGCGGTTTATCGGAATGGTGAACTCGAAACTATTGCAACGCGAGGTAGTGGCAGCGTCGGTGAAAATGTAACTGCCAGCTTGGAGTATTTAACTTGCATTCCGCGAAAGCTAAAGGCTGCGAAGGGCACAAAGTTCCCGGAACTACTTGAAGTAAGAGGCGAAGTTTATTTCTCACTTGCTGAGTTTGATCAAATCAATTTAGAAGTAACCGCAACTGGCCGTACTGCATTTGCCAATCCACGAAATGCCGCAGCTGGAACACTGCGTCAGCGAATTGATAATCGACTAGAAGCTGTGGCTGAGGCGACTAAGCGAGCCGAAGGAAAATCTGCCGATTCCAAGCAAGCAGCCTCTCTTGCTAAACATGTAGAAGAACTTGAGCGCGCCAAGAGTGCACTTTCTCGACTGGGATTGATCGTGCATGGAATTGGAGCTCACGAAGGTTTAGAAATTTCCGCACAGTCGCATGCTTATGAACTACTTAAGAGCTGGGGACTTCCCACTTCAGATCGCGTAAAAGTTGTGAAATCCGTTAAGGAAGTTAAGGACTACATCAAACATCATGGCGAGCATCGTCATGACATTGAGCACGATATCGATGGCGTAGTTATCAAAATCGACAGCCTTAACGAACAACAAGAACTTGGCTACACAGCACGCGCACCTCGTTGGGCAATTGCATTCAAGTATCCGCCAACAGTTGTGCGAACTCGTCTAATAGAAATTGGCGTTCAAGTTGGTCGCACCGGGCGAATCACACCGCGCGCTGCTGTTGAACCTGTCTTAGTGGCTGGCTCCACTGTGTCATTTGCAACTTTGCACAATGGTTATGAAGTTAAGCGCAAGGGCGTGCTCCTGGGAGACATGATTTTCTTGCGTAAAGCTGGGGATGTGATTCCAGAAATTCTTGGACCAGTTGTTGAGTTACGTGATGGAAGTGAACGCGAATTCGTAATGCCAACTAAGTGCCCAGAATGTGGCAGCAAGTTAACTACTGAAAAAGAAGATGATAAAGATTTAAGATGCCTGAATACCAGAAGTTGTCCAGCACAACTTCGCGGCAGGCTTGAGCACTTAGGTTCGCGCAGTGTTCTTGATATTGAAGGCCTAGGCGAAAAAGCTGCTCGTGCGCTTCTTGAAGAAAAAGTGATTTCCGATGAAGGCGATTTGTTTGCGCTGACCGCTGATGATCTGCAGCGAAGTGACTTTTTTGTTAAGGGTACCAATCGAGAGTTAGCCGAGAATGCAAAGCTTTTGCTAAGTCAGTTAGAACTTGCAAAAACTAAACCGCTGTGGCGATTTATCTGTGCTTTATCTATGCGCCACATTGGACCACCAACTGCGCAAGCCCTGACTCGAGAATTTAATAGTCTGGATGAAATTGCAAAGGCTCCCGCTGAACAACTTGCTCGAGTTGAAGGAATTGGTCAAACAATTGCCGACTCAATTGCGCAATGGTTTGCTGAACCTTGGCATCTTGACATAATCCAAAAATGGAAAGACTCCGGCGTAGTACTTGAGCAAACACAAGTTGAATCAGGGCCAATGCCACTTGCCGGACTAACCATCGTGGTTACTGGAACTCTCGAAGACTTCACACGCGATGGCGCGGCCGAAGAAATCACCAGCCGCGGCGGTAAGGCCTCAGGTTCAGTTTCGAAAAATACTGATTTCGTGGTTGTCGGGCCAGGCGCTGGCTCTAAAGAAGCCAAAGCTGTTGAACTAGGACGTCCAATATTGGATGAGGCTGGATTCAAGATCTTGCTTGCTGATGGACCTGATGCAGCCAAAGCACACTTGGGCTTGAACTAGCGCGAATTTTGATCAACTCAGTTCCCAATAGAATTGAGTCATGTCCGGAATTTCCCAAGAAGATGTGGCGCATTTAGCCAATCTGGCCCGCATCAATATCCCAGCTGATCAATTAGGTCACTATGCCAAGCAGCTGGACGCAATTTTGAATGCTGTGGCGGAAGTATCAAGCCTTGATACCGCAAATGTTGCTGCAATGAGCCACCCAGTTCCGATGACCAATGTTTTCCGTGAAGATATCCCAGGCGTTTCGCTAACTGCCGAGCAAGCACTATCGGGCGCGCCTGCTGTTGAAGACAAACGTTTTAGAGTGCCACGTATTTTGGATGAGGAGTAGACATGTCTGACCTCATTCGTAAAGACGCCTCAGAACTAGCTGGATTAGTTTCATCTGGCGAAGTTTCGGCAGTTGAAGTTGCGCAAGCGCACTTGGATCGAATTGCTGCCGTTGATGGCGCAGTTCATGCCTTCTTACATGTTGATACTGAAGGTGCACTTGCTAGTGCCGCTGCAGTAGATGCCAAAGTAAAAGCTGGTGACAAACTTTCGGTTCTTGCTGGCGTTCCACTTGGCCTCAAGGACATCTTGGCAACAAACGGACTACCAACAACCTGTGGCTCAAGAGTGCTTGATGGTTGGATTCCGCCGTACGATGCAACTGTTGTAACAAAGTTGCGTGAAGCCGGCGTCGTAATTCTTGGTAAAACAAACATGGATGAATTCGCAATGGGCTCATCAACTGAGCACTCAGCATTTGGTCCAACTCATAATCCATGGGACCTAGAACGAATCCCCGGTGGTTCTGGTGGGGGATCTTCAGCATGTGTTTCGTCGTTCGAAGCACCGCTTGCAATTGGAACAGATACCGGCGGCTCAATTCGTCAGCCAGCAGCAGTAACTGGTTCGGTTGGAGTGAAGCCAACTTATGGTGGCGTTAGCCGTTATGGAATCGTCGCGCTTGCATCGTCACTTGATCAAGCGGGCCCTTGTGCTCGCAACGTTTTAGATACTGCGCTACTACATAGCGTTATTGCTGGACACGATCCGATGGATGCAACTTCAATCAATGCACCAGTTCCTGATGTCATTGCGGCAGCAAAGCGCGCAGACATTAAGGGAATGAAGGTTGGCATCGTTAAGGAACTTGGTGGTGAAGGTTATCAAGCAGGTGTGCGCTCGCGATTTGAAGAAAGCGTTGCCTTAATCGAAAGCTTGGGCGCAGAAGTAGTTGAAGTTTCTTGCCCAAGTTTCCCAGCTGCTCTGGCCGCTTACTATTTGATTCTGCCTAGTGAGGCCTCAAGTAACTTGGCCAAGTTCGACGGTATTCGCTTTGGAAATCGGGTTGGCGACGACGGCACGAAGTCCGTAGAGCAAGTAATGAGCGAAACCCGTGCCGCAGGATTTGGTTCTGAAGTAATTCGCCGAATCATCTTGGGAACTTATGCACTTTCAGCTGGTTACTACGACGCTTATTACGGTCAGGCACAAAAGGTTCGCACCTTAATCAAGCAAGATTTCGATGCTGCGTTTGCCAAGGTTGATGTATTGATTTCACCAACAGCACCGACCACTGCATTCAAAATCGGCGAGAAGCTAGATGATCCATTAGCTATGTATCTAAATGACGTAGCAACTATTCCGGTAAACATGGCTGGCTTGCCAGGTATGTCACTTCCAATCGGTCTAGCGCCAGAAGACAATCTGCCAGTTGGATTGCAGATCATTGCTCCAGCTATGGCTGATGATCGCTTGTATAACGTTGGCGCAGCAATTGAACGTGAATTGCTTGCCAAGTGGGGTGGCCCAATCCTGGGTATGGCTCCAGAGTTGGCAGGTGC
>JALRCB010000249.1 GCA_023257525.1 Candidatus Nanopelagicales bacterium | reverse complement strand
CTCAAGGTTGCAATTGTTATGCATCCTAAGTAGATGTTGAGAATCGTTGATAAAGGAATATTTTACAAAATAAATATTAGTCATAGTTTCTCCAATCGTTGCATTCCATTTTCAGTACTATACAGCACATGCTTGATATTAAAATCTTGAATAGCTCGCATACAAATCTCGCACGGTCTGCTATTCCGCATATTTCCGTAGCAATCATATCGCATGATTACAAGTTTGTCAATAGTTTTCCTACGTTTAATTGCTTTATCTATGCAGTAGATTTCTGCATGGTTCCATTTGCAATAACTTTTACCTACCTTCATAGCGTAATACCGCATAAGAGAAGAAGAATCATTGTAGGAATTTACTGCTGTACAGATAACTCTCCCTCTCTTATCGTAAGCTGTACAGGTTATTTCATGCCTTTTCCTCATCTTCAAACTTCTTCTTTAGTTTTAGAAACTCAATGTATTCAGGATTCTTGTACTTCTCGTTCTCTTTTGCAATAAGTTCTTTAAGATTACTTAGTTCAATCATGAGAGACTGTCGCGTACTAACTAAGCCCTCGATGTCTTTTTCCAAGGTTTTAATATCGTATGTAAATTCATCTTCCGTCTCTACTCGCTCATCTTCAAA
>JALRCB010000248.1:310-632 GCA_023257525.1 Candidatus Nanopelagicales bacterium | reverse complement strand
TATATCTGGGCATGTAAGAATTACGATGGCGATGTCCAGAGCGATACTGTCGCACAAGGTTATGGCTCACTTGGTCTTATGACCTCGGTCTTGATGACCCCAGATGGCAAGACCGTAGAAGCCGAGGCTGCTCACGGAACAGTCACACGCCACTATCGCGATCACCAAGCCGGAAAAGCTACTTCTACAAATCCAATTGCCTCAATCTTTGCCTGGACTCAAGGTCTCCAACACCGCGCAAAGTTAGATAACACTCCAGAAGTCGCAAAGTTCGCCTCAACTTTGGAGCGAGTATGTATCGAGACAGTTGAGAGCGGAAAGA
>JALRCB010000248.1:0-300 GCA_023257525.1 Candidatus Nanopelagicales bacterium | reverse complement strand
TGCGCTTCTTATAAGTAATGATGCGCCATGGTTAAATACCCAAGAGTTCTTGGCGGCGATTGATGAGAATCTCCAGAAAGCAATGAAATAGATTCCTAACTAAAAAAGCCCCCGAAATCGGGGGCTATTTTGATTTCTGTTTAGCTGATGCGATCGCCAGTTGCAGCGCTAAATAGATGAATTGATTCGCCCTTGGCCGAAACTGTAACGGTCTGTCCCGGCTTTGGAGGGTTCTTTGGATCCCAACGGATAATTACCTGGGCGCCTTCATCGCTGGCATTATTGAACTTAACGGCGCTA
>JALRCB010000247.1 GCA_023257525.1 Candidatus Nanopelagicales bacterium | reverse complement strand
AGTAAGCCAATTTAACTGGAGCTTCAAAGCCTGGAACCAAACGCTTGTATGAGTTTGTACCTGGGTTAGTGATCGCGTTCAATGCACGTGCGTGCTTGATGATACCGCCGATGTAGAACAAGGCTGTATCTGACAAACCTGCATAACCATTACCAGCGAACAAGTTCTGACCGTCTTTCCAAATTGATTGGTGAACGTGCATACCTGAACCGTTGTCACCAACGATTGGTTTTGGCATGAATGTAGCTGTTTTGCCATAAGCGTGAGCTACGTTTTGAATCACGTACTTTTGCAAGATTGTCCAGTCAGCACGTTGAACCAATGTGCTGAACTTAGTACCCAATTCGTTTTGGCCTTGACCAGCAACTTCATGGTGATGTACTTCAACTGGAATACCTAAAGATTCCAAGATCAAGCACATTTCTGAACGCATATCTTGGAATGTGTCTACTGGAGCAACTGGGAAGTAACCACCTTTTTTACCTGGACGGTGACCTGTGTTGCCGTGCTCAAATGATGTAGCTGATGACCAAGGAGCTTCTTCAGATTCAACTTTGTAGAAACAACCTTGCATGTCGTTGCCCCAAGTAATGCTGTCAAATACAAAGAACTCTGGCTCTGGACCAAAGTAAGCTGTATCACCAATACCTGTG
>JALRCB010000246.1 GCA_023257525.1 Candidatus Nanopelagicales bacterium | reverse complement strand
GTAATTTTGGATTTTCCTCACAAAGATCTAAGACGCTCTCGTGCCGCAGCCCTTTCAATTATTCCGACATCAACAGGCGCAGCAAAAGCAATTTCTTTGGTGTTACCAGAGTTAAAAGGAAAATTAGATGGCTATGCATTACGAGTACCAGTACCGACTGGTTCAGCGACTGACTTAACAGTTGAATTGGCAAAAGAGGTATCAGTTGCGGAGATCAATGCAGCATTAAAGAAAGCAAGCGAAGGAGCCTTGAAAGGTTATCTGACTTATACCGAGGATCCAATAGTTTCTGCAGATATTGTTACTGACCCTAGCTCCTGCATCGTTGATGCAGGTCTTACTAAGGCAATTGGAACAACTGTGAAAGTTGTTGGCTGGTATGACAATGAGTGGGGTTACTCCAATCGATTAGTTGATCTGATCGAATACATAGGTAAATCTTTATAAATTAGATGGGAATTAAAACTCTTTCAGATCTAACATTGCAAAATCAAAGAGTTCTACTGCGTTGTGATTTAAATGTGCCAATCAAAGATGGCGTTATAACTGACGATGGTCGAATTGTTGCTTCGCTGGGAACTATCAGGAAGCTGCTAGATGCTAAATGTTCGATAATTGTTGTAGCCCATCTTGGTCGACCTAAGGGGGAGGCAT
>JALRCB010000245.1 GCA_023257525.1 Candidatus Nanopelagicales bacterium | reverse complement strand
GGATTCTTGATTAAGGAGTTCTATGACTATGACGCAGCGCAACCAGAGGGCGTTGTTATTAGACAAGCACCTGATGCAGGTATGGCGCAGACAATCGGTAATTCAGTAACGATTACGATTAATCGCAAGCCTTAAAACTACTTAACGCTACCCACAACTGGCGAAAGCCCAACTGCGCGACGTGGTGCATCAGCATCACCACAAGTAACTAACCAATTAGCCAACATCTGATGTCCGTGCTCAGTCAGCACTGACTCAGGATGAAATTGCACGCCTTCGATTGGCAAAGTTTTGTGGCGCATTGACATCACAACGCCAGATTCGGTTGCACCGGTAATTTCAAGAACTTCTGGAACAGTTTCGCGTTCAACGGCCAATGAGTGATAGCGCGTTGCAGTAAACGGCGATGGAAGATTCGTGAGTACTCCATGTGCGTTGTGAATGACTTGCGATGTCTTTCCGTGTAACAACTCTGGTGCGCGAGAAACTGTTGCGCCAAAAGCTTCACCTATTGCTTGATGCCCTAAACAAACGCCAAAGAGAGGAATTGAATTTTCGGCGCAGAACTTAATCATCGCAATACTGACGCCAGCCTTATCGGGGGTTCCTGGTCCTGGTGAGATCAGGACTCCGTCGTACTTTGCCGCCTCGCTCGCCTC
>JALRCB010000244.1 GCA_023257525.1 Candidatus Nanopelagicales bacterium | reverse complement strand
CAGATGCCTTGCAATGGGTAGTTCGCGAAATGGATCTTAGATATGAAGATCTCGCAACTTTTGGATTCCGTCATATTGATGATTTCAATAAAGCAGTCCGTGCCGGGAAAGTAGCAACGCCGCCGGGTAGCGATCGCATTCTGGAACCGTATCCATATTTACTTGTAATCATCGATGAGCTTGCAGATTTGATGATGGTTGCTGCAAAAGATGTCGAAGAGTGTGTAGTTCGAATTACGCAGCTGGCTCGTTCGGCTGGTATTCACCTAGTTTTGGCAACACAGCGCCCATCAGTAGATGTCGTAACTGGTCTAATTAAAGCTAACGTGCCTTCCAGATTATCTTTCGCCACATCTTCACTTGCAGATAGTCGCGTTATTTTGGATGCGCCTGGTGCTGAAAAACTAATCGGCCAAGGCGATGGATTATTTGTACCTATGGGTGCATCTCGACCAATACGAATCCAGGGTGCATATGTTTCAGAGCGCGAAATCGCAGATGTGGTGGGACATGTTCGAAAGCAATTAGCACCTCGTTTCCGTGATGATGTTACTGCGGCACAAAAAGTTGTGGTGAGCGCGGTAAATGAAATTGGCGATGATTATGAATTATTACTTCAAGCAGTTCATTTAGTTGTAACCACACAAATTGGCTCAACTTC
>JALRCB010000243.1 GCA_023257525.1 Candidatus Nanopelagicales bacterium | reverse complement strand
CGGAGTCCTTGGCCCATCCGGAGACGGGCGGATGCTTGGGGGCCATGTCTTCGGTGAACATGGCGGGATCGCGCGGGCCCGCGCCGTAGACGGAGGTCGTGGACTTCACGACGAGCCGCTGGACCGTCTCGGACTTCTGGCAGGCGGCAAGCAACTGCATCGTGCCGATGACGTTGATCTCCTTCATCGCCGCGCGACCGCCGGCCTGGACCGGCGTGGCGATGACCCCCATGTGGACGACCGTGTCGACCTCGGCGGAGCGGATGATCTTGCCGATGACGGGGTTGCGGATGTCGGCCCGGACGAACTCAGCGTCTCCGAGGCTCTTGCGGGGCGGGACGACGTCGACCCCGATGACCCGCTCGACGGAGGGGTCCTTGCCCAGGGCCCGGGTCATCTGGCCGCCCAGGTGACGGGCGGCGCCTGTGACGAGCACGACGCGGCCCATGCAGACTCCCCGGAGGCTCTACTACTTCTTGTTGCGGCGCTGCACGCGCGTGCGCTTCAGCAACTTGCGATGCTTCTTCTTGGCCATGCGCTTGCGGCGCTTCTTGACCACGGAACCCATCGATTACCTCATTCAATCCTGGAGTCCCACGACCCTATCCGATGGCGCAGGACTCGACAGGAGCGGGTCTGGCGGCCGCCGGAGCGATGGACTCGCTCC
>JALRCB010000242.1 GCA_023257525.1 Candidatus Nanopelagicales bacterium | reverse complement strand
AAGGATCATTTGGGCTTTCGATAAAAAAAGCAGCCGAGGCTGCCTTTTGATTACTCACAAGAATTGATCAATCCACCGCTTTGACCATATCCTCCACCACCTTCTTAGCATCACCAAAGACCATCATGGTTTTGTCCATGTAGAAGAGCTCATTATCAAGGCCGGCATAGCCGGCTGCCATCGAGCGCTTGTTCACGATGATAGTTTTAGCTTTGAACGCTTCCAAAATTGGCATACCAAAGATTGGGCTACCAGGCGTGCGTGCTGCAGGATTGACCACGTCATTGGCACCCAAAACAAGAACCACGTCAGCTTGTCCAAAGTCACTGTTAATGTCTTCCATCTCAAATACTTGGTCGTACGGAACTTCTGCTTCTGCTAGGAGAACGTTCATATGTCCTGGCATACGACCAGCAACAGGGTGGATGGCGTACTTAACCGTTACACCATGATGAATTAACTTCTCAGTAAGCTCTTTGAGGGCATGCTGAGCACGTGCTACCGCTAGGCCATATCCTGGAACAATAATTACCGTATCAGCATTAGTCATTAAGAAGGCAGCATCCTCTGCAGAACCTGTTTTGTAGTTCTTTGGACCGCCATCGTCACCGCCGGCAGCAGCTTCCGCACCGAAGCCGCCGAGTAGAACAGCGGTAATCGAGCGATTCATGGCCTTACACATGATGTACGACAGAATCGCACC
>JALRCB010000241.1 GCA_023257525.1 Candidatus Nanopelagicales bacterium | reverse complement strand
CCAGTGACGGTTTCTCCGCGGACCTGGCTGATGACACCTTCAGCGACTCGCCCGTCGTCCTCGCCAGGCTCACTCTGCCGGCGGGCACGTATCTCGTCGACGCGGCGGCCTATCTGTCGCTCGAGCAGAGCGGCGGGCCGTTCGACACAGTCTCGTGCGGCCTCGACGGCCCCGGAGACAACTTCGCCACGCTGACAGCGTTCGGCCAGGTGACCTTCCCGCTGGCGGCCAGCCTGGAGATCCCCGAGCCCGGGGGAGAGGTCACCGTCGAGTGCGTGAAGGGACAGGCCGGGTCGGTCCGCGCGAGCGGCACCCTCAACGCGGTCAAGGTCGGCGCGCTCACGCTCCAGTGATGTGCCCCGGGTGGGATTCGAACCCACACTGGACGGTGTTTGAGACCGCTTCCTCTGCCGGTTGGGATACCGGGGCCAGGTCCCCAGGGTAGTCGCCGCAATACGCTCGGACCATGACGGTGGAGCGGGCACTGCGCATCCTCGTCGCCGAGGACGAGGCCGTCATCCGCATGGACCTCGTGGAGACGCTGCGCGAGGAGGGGTACGACGTCGTCGCGGAGGCTGCTGACGGCATGGCCGCGGTGGAGGCGGTGCGCAGCAGCACCCCGGACGTGGCCCTGGTCGACATCGCGATGCCGGGCCTGGACGGGATCGAGGTCACGCGACGCGTGAGTGAGGTGACGGCTGTCGTC
>JALRCB010000240.1 GCA_023257525.1 Candidatus Nanopelagicales bacterium | reverse complement strand
CTAGAGGCCTGAAATAACCTCATCAAAACGATACCCAATGAAATTTCTTTCAAAGGTCGATCAAAATAAGGCTCGCAGACCGCTCTAACTGCACCCTCTAATTCTTCTACTCTTGTTTCCTTTGGCACCCAACCTGATTCAATATGTAATTCAGCGACACGTCTGTAATTGCGGTTAAAGAAAGCTAAAAAATTCTGTGCCAAATAATTTTTGTCAGAATCAGATAGCGCGCCAACGATGCCAAAGTCTAAAGCGATGTATCTGCCAAACGATTCTGGTGCAACACTCACAAAAATATTTCCAGGATGCATGTCTGCATGGAAAAAACCATCATGGAAGACTTGTGTGAAGAATATTTCAACTCCATCAGATGCCAACTTTTTAAGATCAACACCTGCAGCCTTTAATTCCTCTAACCTTGAGATAGGAATGCCGTGCATCCTCTCCATAACCATCACATTCAGACCACATAAATCCCAATACATTTCTGGGATCATGAGTTTTTTAGAACCTTCAAAATTGCGACGCAGCTGACTTGCATTAGCAGCCTCCCGCATCAGGTCTAATTCATCATGTAAATAAGTGTCAAATTCATCAACGTTTTCTTTTGGCTTCAACCTCTTGCCATCACGCCATAATTTCTCCACTAAGCCGGCGAGCATTCTTAGTAATGCCAAGTCACTCTCAATAACAGGCAGTATCCCTGGACGTAAAACCTTAACGGCTA
>JALRCB010000023.1 GCA_023257525.1 Candidatus Nanopelagicales bacterium | reverse complement strand
CGCAGTTCTTTCAAACATGTGCAGTGGTGAATCAAATCGCATCATTTCTTCGAGTGCGGTTTCAGCGAGTACACGTGGGGAACTTTTCATTAACTCAAGTTGTTCTGCATTTCGGAACATAGCAACCATGCCATTTCCAAAACCATTTACTGACGCTTCATGGCCGGCATTGAGTAGCAAAACACACATCGCAATCAGTTCATGCTCATTTAGCTTCTCGCCTTGTTCTTCAACTTCGACTAAGGCAGTAATCAAGTCTTGTTGTGGATCAACTTTTCGCTTAGCAGCCAAGTCAGCTATGTAAGAACTGAATTCATAGCCTGCCTTTTGCGCGGCAAGTTCTTGTTCTCGCGTCCTGCCATACTCATACATCTTCACTATGTCCTGCGACCAGCGACGTAAGTCATTGGCCATATCGCGTGGGACACCCAATAGATCTGCAATAACCAGAACCGGCAATGGCTCGGCATAGTCCGCCAAGATATCGAAACTTCCGGTACTTACTAACTTTGCTTCGGCCTCATCAAGTAACCGCTCACAAATCTCTTGAATGTTTGGCTCAAGTGCCGCGATCCGGCCCGGTGTAAATGCTTTTTGAACCAATGAACGCAATCTAGTGTGCTTAGGCGGCTCGCTATCCAAAATCGAATCAGAATGTAGCCAGTTGAAAATTTCCCACTCATCAAATGGTTCTTGGGCTTGATACAGCCGACCTAAACTTTTATTTCGAAGTGTTGCATTAGCTGTTTCATGAGTTGGTGCCAACCATAAGCCGAGGCGATCGCTCCATACGAGATCTCGATGTGACCGAAGCTCGCGGTAAATGTCGTAAGGATTTGCAACCGTTGCTGGGTCGCGAGTATCTAAAATGTCAGCCAAGCTCATGCGCTATTTGGCTGCTCTTCCTTGTAACCAATTGACTTGATTGGAAGCGTGATCATATACAACGCAGAAAAGCCAGCACCGATTCCAACAAAAACCCAACGGCCTGTTGTTGCTGTGCCTGGTGCCAGATAAGTCAGAACTGCTAAACCAATTGAAACCAAAATCATTACTAAAGCTGCTCGACGAAAAGCTGGGTCAGCAGCATTGCGCGATGTGGTTGCCATATGGGTTGCCAGGGCGACAAGTAATACGCCAGTCAACCTAAATGACCAAACTACAGATTCGTTTGAAGTTAGACCTATGTAAGAAACAAATGCGAACGGATCCACCAGCAATACACCAGCACTGATCGCAAAAACGATCGATCCGATGATCATGACTAAGCGAGAGTAACGATATCTGGAATTACGCATGAGATAAGTCTAGAACTGTTCACGAAAAACAAGTTCAGGCACTCGACTACTTGTGTAAGAGTCCCGCTTCACTCAATTTGGTGTCGCATTCAGTGGAACCTGGAACTGGTGCCTCAGGGGTTCTGGCTGGGCAAACTCGCTCAAATGCACAGTAATCACATAAACGGGAAACGCGAGCTTCCCAAGATGAACTCTGGACATCACTTTCACTACCTGCCCGCATCTGAGCAAGTTTTTCACCTTGTGAAATTACCAGTCCTGAATCTGCAGGTCTTCTAACCACTTCTTGCGCATTTAGAAAAATCAATTCGACTTCATCAACATCGATGTCATGTTGTGTCTTAAATCCCAATGCATATAAATACGGTTGCGCTAATTTGTCATCAACAAACTTTCCTGGACTTTTTCCAGTCTTGTAATCAGTAACTCGATTAACGCCGTTTACGGTAAAGCGATCAACTTTTCCAAAGAAATTAACACCATTAATTTCGACATTAAGTTCCATTTCAAGATGTTCTGGTTGAACCACAACTTCAGTTGGGTTCTCAACTTTAAATAAATTCTCAATAGCTTCTTTAACACTGTGCTTCATTTTGTTATCAGACTCGAATGGTTTGTATTCAGCAGCTTTGAGCATGCGTGGACCATGCTCTCGAAGCAATTCCATTGCAGCTTCTAAGGTCCGCTCTTGTGGTGCCAGCCGATAAAGGTGTTCAACAACTTCGTGAGTGATTGAGCCGCCTGCCAATGCAGAAGTTGGAGGTTCACGCCAGCCATCAATATAAGAAAAGAAATATTTCAATCCACATTGTTGATACAACGACATTTGGGAATATGAAACTCGCTTAGGGAGATTTGCTTTCGCAGGTTGTTCAACGTCAACCCGCAATGATTTATCAGCCACTATTTGTACTCCCTTGTTGCATTAACCGTACTTGGCTTGACTGACGTTTCGGCCGTTACGGCTTAGAAATGCGGGATTTAACTTGGTCGTGCGGCAGTGCGTACGAGGTATTTCCGTCTCGACCAATCATCGTCTCGTTGTTAACGAGTGCATTCAATACCGACTCTTCAACGCTTTGAACCGTGGCAGTAAAGAAAGCATCTAGATAATTCCAAGGCACAAAATCCAAAGACTTCAATCCAGCTTCCTGACGGGATTTAGTTGGGAAGCCACTTGAAAGTTCACCGGGTTGTGCCGTTGATACTGCCAAGAAGATATCTCCACTGAAATGTCCACCAGCAGTTCCGGTTCTGGCAAGTCCAAGTGGAACTCGTCTAGCAAGCGCCCGACATTGATCCGGTAGCAGCGGTGCATCCGTTGCGACTACAACAATCACTGAGCCGGCTCCCCCAGGAACGGTTCGGGATTTGTCTCGATCAATCCAAGTTGATTCGTCCATTGGATTTGGCACATCTAAAGTCGACATGTCTTGACCTTGGATACGAAGTTCTTTTCGATCACCGAAGTTAGCTTGAACGAAAACACCAACAACATAATCTTTGCCGCCAAATGGAACAGTTCGGGATGCCGTTCCATTGCCACCTTTGAATCCGTAGCAATTCATTCCGGTACCGCCGCCATGCGAACCTTCGCTGACTTGACCGCCAGTTGCTGATTCAATTGCAGCGATGGCATGTTCAGTAGTTACATGCGCACCATTGATGTCATTTAGATAGCCGTCCCAAGTTTCCGCTACAACTGGAAGTAACCATTCCATGGCAGCCTCAGGAAAGTTTTGTTTGACCCATTCGATAACTCCTCGATGAACCGTTCCGACCGCATGGGTGTTGGTAATCATGATTGGGCCAGACAAGCCACCGGTTTCGTTAATCCAATGTGAACCGGTCATTTCACCGTTGCCGTTTAGCGAATAAATCCCTGCAGGTATTGCCTGCTGAGTGTCTGTCTTTCCGACCGGCAAAATTGCTGTTACTCCAGTTCGGACTGGACCACCATCAGGAATCAAATCACCTTCACCTGAAATCAAAGTCACCATGCCAACTTCCAGACCCGGAACATCTGTGATGGCATTTAATGCGCCAGGCTGGCCCTCAAATTTGATTCCTAAATCACGAGCGCGCATTTTTCGATCCTTAACTACTTTTTACTTGAGTGACGATTTGTTTAATCAAATCATTCTCCGCACTTCGGTCCCCTGTCAGGCAAACTATGACTTTGATGCCTGGCATTTTTTCAAAACTTTCCAAAGCAAACTTCAATTCAGTTTTCGTTGTTACTTGCTTTGCTGGAATGCCCAATGATTCTGCAATAACCCAAAGGTCTTTACCGTGCGGAGTGCCAAAGACTTTTTCGTAATGTTCTTGGTATTCCACTGCACCTTGTTCAAGCTGGCTAAAGATTCCACTGCCATTGTTGTCTAAAACTACGATCGTTAAGTTTGGTTGCTCTTGGCCTTCGCCTAGGTTCAAGCCACCAAGATCGTGCAGGAATGCGATGTCTCCCATAAGCAAGACCGTTCGTTTCTTAGTACCGATTGCTACACCAGTAGCGGTTGAGATCAATCCATCGATTCCGTTTGCGCCTCGGTTGCCAAAGACTTGCAAACCATTTCGAGTGCCAGCATGAGCTTCAAGATGACGCACTGGCCAGGATGCAGCAACAAATAATTGATCCACTTCGCTAGCTTGGTTCCAAACAACTTGCGCCGCACTTGGCCCCGTTAAGGTATTCGCTGCCAAAGCAGTTTCTACTACTTTGGCAGCCTTGTTATCCAACGTTTGCCATTGCTGTAGCCACTCTGGGTCAATTTTGGTTTCAAGTTTTGGAACACATTCAAGAATCTCGTTGGCACTTGATACTGGATCCGGTAAGTCTGGCCCGGCAGTTGCACTGTGGATTGCAATGTGAATTGGAACGTTCTTTAGTAAGCCCAGAACTGCGCGCGATAACCCAACCGTTCCGAAGGTAACAACGGCTTCAACTTTTGGTGCGATGTCTGCTTGCAGTAGAACTACACCGTGAGAAATTGCGTTGGTAAGCATGTGAGCATTCGCAGTTGGCTCCCAAAGGATTGGCCAACCTATTTCTTGCGAAACTCGATTGATTTCTTCGATGGCTTCAGCATCAGCATTGTCACCAACAATGAAGATTCCACGAGCTGGAACTTCAATGTGTTTTTGATTGATTTCAGTTTTTGAAATTGACTTGAGGCTTGGTGACTTTGGTTGCCATTCCATTTCGTTCACATCTGGCATCAGTGGTAATTCAAACTGCACGTTCACTTGTACTGGACCAGACCGGCCTGAAACGCTTGATTCAATTACCTTGCTGATGTCTAAAGCAGCTGCGTTGCCAGCAGCCACATCTAGCTTGGACTTAACAAAAGTTCCAAACATTCCAAATTGACTAATAGTTTGCGGCGCACTTTTTCCGCGCGCAGATTCCGGACGATCGGCGCTCAAAACTATGACAGGTACAGCGCTATGAAAGGCCTCTACGACTGCCGGCATTAAGTTCGCAACTGCCGAACCTGAAGTTACAACTACCGGAACTGGCTTGCTAGTCGCTTTGGCAATTCCCAGGGCAAGAAATCCAGCATCACGTTCGTCGATGCGAACTTGGATTTTGATTAGACCAGCTTTTTCCGCTTGCGCAAATGCCCAAGACAGCGGTGCATTGCGAGAACCGGGAGCAATTACCACTTGCTCGGCGCCGGAATCAAGGCAGCTTTGAACTATTGATCGAGCTAATTCTGTTGACGTCATGTAATTCGATGTCATTGCTCCACTGCCTCCTTCACACTCGGACTCACCAAATCATTGGCACCGCTCTGCCATGCTCGCACAATGCGCTCTTGCCACCAAAGTCGATCACTGTCACTGACCTTTGCAGCGGCAGTAGCAAGAAGGTGGGCATCGGGACTAGCTCGTCTAACAATAAGTTCGCTATTTGTTGGCAAAGTGGTCGGTGTAACCAAATCTTCTGCAAACAATGTTCCAGTACCTAAACCACAGGCTCCATATAGATGCGGGATGCTGGCGGCCAGTGCGATGCCGCTTGATAAACCTACTGAGGTATCCAAAGATCCACTTACTACCGCAGGTAAGCCAATTTCAGTTACTAGATCAAGTGCCTGTTGGACCCCACCTAATGGAATAGCTTTAACCACCAAAATGTCGGCCGCTGATCGAATCTCATCGACATTCACACTGGATGCCAATCGCAAAGATTCATCCACTGCAATTTGAATTTGCTGAGTCCAGCTTTGCATTCTGTTCTTAAGTTCAATCAACTCAGCATTGGTCGAACAAGGCTGCTCAATGTAATCGAGTCCGCCAGCTGCTTGTTCAAGTATCGGAATCGCTTGCATAGCTTGTTCAAGATTCCATTGCCCGTTTACATCGATTCGAATTTTTCCTTCGATGCCTAATCGGTCCAAGGTAGTACGAACTGCTTTGACTCGTAACTCATCACTAGCCAAGGAGTCTGGAGCTGAATCAGCAACTTTCACCTTAAAAGTTGTCATCCCATAAACATTGACTGCAGCTTCCACTGCGGAAACTGTTTGCTCGACATTCAGCATTGGAATAATGGAATTCACTGGGACTGAAGATCGAAGTTTTGCCGGAAAAGTTCCAAAGGCAGATTCGAGTGCTCCAGCCAGCCACTTAGCGCAGACCTCGTCGCTGTATTCGGGGAACGGTGCAAACTCGCCCCATCCAGAAGGCCCACTTATCAATACGCCAGTGCGCGTCTGAGTACTACGAAACTTTCCGTTTAGCTTTAACGAAAATGGAATTGATTGATCCGCAATCTCCGCAATAGACATATCGCTGCTAAAAACTATGGACGTTTTGGAAATTGCGAGAAATCAGGGCGACGCTTTTCTTTGTAAGCGTTACGACCTTCTTGTGCTTCTTCGCTCATATAGAAGAGCAAAGTTGCATCGCCAGCAAGTTGTTGAATTCCCGCTAAACCATCATCAGCAGCATTATGACTTGCCTTTAGCATGCGAAGTGAAAGCGGTGATAGTCGTAACATCTCACGGCACCACTGAACAGTTTCAATTTCAAGATCTTGCAGTGGCACAACTGAGTTCACTAAGCCCCAGTCATATGCCTGCTCGGCGCCATACTGACGACACAAGAACCAAATTTCGCGAGCCCGCTTTTGTCCAATGTGACGTGCAAGTAATCCAGAGCCATAGCCACCATCGAAGGATCCAACGATTGGACCTGTTTGTCCAAAGCGGGCATTGTCAGCAGCAATGGAAAGATCGCAAACTACGTGCAACACATGTCCGCCGCCGATTGAGTAACCGGCGATCATTGCAACAACTGGTTTCGGAATTCGACGAATTGCAATTTGTAAATCTAAAACGTTGAGTCGGCCTACTCCAGCTTGAGCAACTGCGTCATCGCCGATGTAACCATCATCGCCACGGATCATTTGATCGCCACCACTGCAGAAAGCCCAGTCGCCTTGGCCGGTCAAAATGACTACGCCAACACTTGGATCGTCACGAACTACATCAAAAGCATGAATCAATTCCTGCACTGTTTGTGGTCGGAATGCATTGCGCTTCTCAGGACGATTGATGGTGATTTTGGCAATGCCCGAATCAACACCTGCAGATCGTTCCAAAATAATGTCGGTGTAATCACCGGTTCGTACCCACTCACAGGCAGTCGTGATTGATGAGTAACTTGGGTCTTTTTTCGCAGGACTGTCGTCTGCAACCACTGGTGGGAGTACGTACTTTGTGCGGGTATCCATAACAAACCTTAGGAAAATCTTGAGGAATAGTTCTTCGCTCTAGGCTAGTCTCGATGACGCAATCTGACACATCCAGAAAAAGCCAGAATCCGCGGGTACTTACTGCGGTGACGGTTCCCCCTGGCATGGGTGGAGTTTTGAAACTCGCCTCAGTTATCGGCCCAGCCCTTGATGGCTCTGGCCCAGCTATTGCTCCGATGGCTGCTAGCCCTGAATTCGTTGTTACTCAGACATTGGATGCGCTTCGCCCCGACGATCAAAATTATCCACTTGAATCCAACGACATCGCAATTGTTAGTGCGACATCGGGATCAACTGGGACGCCAAGAGGGGTATTACTAAGTCAACAAGCGTTGTCGGCTTCTGCAACAGCTTTTGGAAATCGTTTCGGTACCAACAATCGTTGGGTGGTATCTATGCCAGTTCATCGCATTGCCGGCATCATGGTTCTGGTTCGGTCTTGGCATCACAACAGTCCATTTGAAATTGATCCAAGTGTTGGCGGCGCTCGTCAATTTGAAGCCGCAGCGTTTGCCGCCACCACAATGCGAGCTGTTCGAGAGAGCAATAAAGATGGCAGAGCGCTAATGGTTTCTTTGGTGCCAACTCAGATTGCTCGACTAATTGAATCTGGCAGCGTTGGAATTGAAGCACTGCAGTCTTATGACTTAGTGCTGAGTGGAGCTGCAGCAACTCCGCAACCAATGTTAAACAAAATGCGCGAATTAGGAATCAAAGTTTCTATCTCTTATGGCATGACCGAAACATGTGGTGGCTGTGTATTTGATGGTCGCCCACTTGATGGCGTAAACATCTCACTTGGCACTAAAGATGATGTTGAGCCAGGTCGAGTGACAATTTCTGGCGCGGTTGCTGCCAGCGGCTACCGTCTGCGTCCCGATCTAGATGCAGTCAGCTTCATCTCTGGCCAAGTTCAAACACATGATGTTGGAAAACTCGACGCCAGTGGTCTCCTACATATTTTGGGTCGATTGGATGACGTGGTAACAGTTGGTGGCGTAAACGTTGCCTTAAGCGCTGTTGAATCATTGATCCGACATCATCCAGCAATCGAAGATGTTGCTGTTATTGATTTACAAGATGAACTCTGGGGATCTATTCCGATTGCTTACGTAGTCACTCGCAACCACGTTTCCAATCCTGCAAGTTTGATCTCCGAGATTCAGGGAACAATTCGTGATCAAATCAGTAGAGCTGCAGTTCCTCGAACTGTGCAAATTGTGACTTCACTACCCATGCTCGATTCTGGAAAAATCGATCGGATAAGTTTGCGGATGCAAGCTGCAAACGAAATGACGCAGAAACTGTTTCCGCACCCAGGAACAAACCATTAAGGATTTTCATGGCCACCCGTTCTCAATGGATTGACGGCGCACGAACCCGAACTTTGCCGGCAGCTGTAGCTCCAGTTTTAGTCGGAACTTCAATTGCAGAGTTCGAAGGATCCTTTCGACCATTAATTGCATTGCTGGCACTTGTTGTGAGCCTGTCCCTGCAGGTTGGCGTTAACTACGCAAATGACTACAGCGATGGCATCCGTGGCACTGATGAAAATCGCGTTGGTCCAGTTCGCCTAGTTGGACAGAAGTTAGCAACTCCAGAAGAAGTTAAGCGGGCGGCAATCATTTCGTTTGGAATTAGCGCGCTGGCTGGGCTCGGCATGGTTTTGTTAAGCCAAGTTTGGTTACTTGTTCCGATCGGGATTGCTGCAATCGCTGCAGCTTGGTTTTACACCGGAGGATCAAAGCCATATGGCTACGCCGGTTACGGTGAATTATTTGTCTTCGTATTCTTTGGCCTAGTCGCAGTCGCTGGCACAAGTGCTAGCCAAACTGGCCAAGTTACCGTTTTAGCTTTGCTGGGCGGTGTCGCATGTGGCGCGTTTTCAACTGCGATCTTGGTTGCTAACAACTTGCGTGATATTCCAACTGATGAATTGTCTGGAAAACGAACACTGGCAGTTCGTTTGGGCGATGCAAAAACCCGCGAACTTTATCGCGCCTGTATTTTGGTTGGCTTCTTCATGCCACTTGCTATGAACTTTTCTGAAACAGGTCCAGAAAGTGCATTCATCGGATTGTTCGCAATTCTTAGTGCTCGGCGCCCATTGCAGGCAGTTCGTAATGGCGCTACTGGTCCAGATTTGATTCCAGTACTTGGCGATACTGCGCGCATGCTGTTACTTTTCTCAGGAATGATTTCTGTTGCTATTTGGTTGTCACCAAACGGAATGTAAAACTACTCGTCAAAATCTTCTTTGCGAGTATTTGCATCTAGCTTTTGATTGATGCCGGTGAAGTATCCAGAAATTCGCCCACCTAGTTGGGAGCGCTGACTATTAAGTAGGACTAAAGATAAAAGTCCTGAACCCAAGAACCCCAAAATAATTAACAGCGGCCCGCGTAGGCCGAACAAATAACCAATACCTAAGGTGACTGCAAGTAAGCCAAGTCGGGCCAGAGTGTATGAAATGAATGGGTTCACTTCATTAGTTTATGTCTGTTCGCCAAGTTTCGAATTCTGACTTACGATCTAGGTATGCCTCGCTTTGTTTTACTTGTTTTGGTCATAGGTCTATCGGTCTATGCCCTTGCTGACTGCTTACAGACACCAAATCCAAAAGCGCTACCGAAATTGGTATGGCTTGCAATCATTGTCCTAATACCGGTAATTGGTCCACTGCTATGGATTTTGTTTGGTCGGACAAATGGCCGTGGCTGGGGACGCGGCGATGACGATGTGTTTGCGCCAGATGACGATCCGAGTTTCTTGCGCGATCTTTCGCCTAAGCGATAACTATCGCTTACAGGCCAGAATATGAATGCAGGCCTTGGACGAAAATGTTCACAACAAAGTAGTTGAAGAGAATCGTGGCGTAGCCCGCAAGTGCTACGTAAGCTGCTTTTTTGCCACGCCAACCCGCAGTTGCCCGAGCGTGTAAGTAAGCCGCATAAATCACCCAAGTAATGAAAGCCCAAGTTTCTTTTGGATCCCAGCCCCAGTAACGACCCCAGGCAGCCTCTGCCCAGATTGCGCCAGCAATTACCGCGAAGGTCCAAATCGGAAACATAAATGCATGAATTCGATATGACATTAGGTCTAAGCGATCTGCGGACGGAATACGTTGTGCGAAAGCAGAACTGCGGCCTGGTTCTTTTCCAGTTGCTACCCGATCCTCAGCTGCTTGTGCAACGAGGTACAAACCTGACAATGCAGCGCCCATTGTGAATGCGCCGATACAGACCACTGCGGCAGACACGTGAATCGCTAGCCAATATGAATTAAGCGCTGGAACCAGCTGTGCGCTTTCCGTGTACAAAACCGTTAATGCAAGACCTAAGTCAAGTAGCACTGGAATCGAAATGAATAGTCCAAGCCAACGAAGGTCGCGCGAGATTGACATTAAGCAATAAGTAAGTGAGACAGCAAAGCCAGCTGCTAATGAAAACTCGTACATGTTTCCGATTGGCACTCGACCAGCCGATAGTCCTCGGAAAACAATTCCAAGTCCAAGTAGCAAAGTTCCTAGCCAAGTTAACGACATACCGATGTTGCCGGCCCGACGTCCTTCGCCAAGATCAACACCGTCAGAAACTGAAGTTGAAACTGATGGTTCGTCTAGGGTCGCGGTGGATCCTTTACGAACTTGGTGCGATGCACTGGTACGTTGCGCCGAAACTTCAATCGTTTCAATTCTTCGGCCTTTAGCTAACGAAACGCTGAATGCAACCATGGCTCCAGTAAAGGCAGTCATTGATCCGTAAACCATGGCGTTACTTGCTTGCGCCAATGTTTCATTTACAGTCATAATTTTTCCTCCGGAGCATTTACCAGTTTGGCAAGCTGTGAAATTTCATCCGCCAAACCAGGAGCTTCAGTTTTTGATAACCCAGCAACTTCAATCAGATTACCTTCATCTTCAGAAGCCGTCACCCGCAACCAAGCTCGGCGACGCGGAATCAAAAGTGACAAAGACAATCCGACAATGGATGCAATGGCAGCACCAAGTGCCCAGCCCTTGCCTGGGTCTTTTGTGATTACAAACGATGCCCACTGGCGATAGCCCGTAAATTCAACAGTTCCCGCCGAGTTTGGAAGATTCCAGGTTTCGCCGGGGGCTAGTTCTTCAATTCCAATTCGTTCCATGTTTTCGGTGTCAATCCGATAAACGCTTTGTGGCATTCCAGAATCGAGACCTAAATCACCTTGCCAGGCACTCAAGTAAACCTCTGGATCATCTGCTGCTGGAAACTTTGAAACGGGACCGTTTGTGAAATCTTCCGAAACGGTTGGGAGGAAAAATCCCTGCAGACCAATTTGTGGAACCGTGTCAGGAACTTTAACTACTCCACTTGAAGTGAAGGCTGAATCCTGGGGCAAGAATACGGCTGCATCTTCCCAAACAACTTTTCCATCCGCGTCACGGACTGTGAATTCAGGTGCATAACCATGGCCAACTAAATAAACCGTGATACCTGAAGTACGAAGTGGATAGTTAACTTCAATAGTTACTGGTCTTGGTTGCGACTTTAGATCGTCCTTGACTAAAACATCGGCACGGAAAGCTCGTGGTGCACCGTTTTGCTGTCCCCCACGTTGGAAAGCTGCCTCAAACTCCGTGAGCTCAAATGAAAACGGCGGTAA
>JALRCB010000239.1 GCA_023257525.1 Candidatus Nanopelagicales bacterium | reverse complement strand
AAGAAGAAATTAAACGACGCGCCGGTCGCGGCATTGAGATCACCATGGTGGCTGATCTGGATGTGGCCAAGGCCCAATCGCTGTGTGGTGATCATGTCAAAGTGGTGAACGATGCGCGCCAGATCATTGCCAACCCCGACATTGACATTGTGGTTGAACTGATTGGCGGCTATGGCATTGCCAAGACGTTGGTGCTTGAAGCCATTGCTGCGGGCAAACACGTGGTCACGGCCAACAAAGCTTTGCTGGCCGTTCACGGCACAGAAATCTTCGCCGCTGCGCATGCCAAGGGCGTGATGGTGGCTTTTGAAGCAGCCGTAGCGGGCGGTATTCCCATCATCAAAGCGCTGCGCGAAGGTTTGACGGCCAACAGCATTCAGTGGGTGGCGGGCATCATCAATGGCACCACCAATTTCATCTTGTCTGAGATGCGTGAAAAGGGCTTGGACTTTGATGTGGTGCTCAAAGAGGCTCAGCGATTGGGCTATGCAGAAGCCGATCCGACCTTTGACATTGAAGGTGTTGACGCTGCACACAAAGCCACGCTCATGAGTGCTTTGGCGTTTGGTATTCCCGTTCAATTCGACAAAGCCTATGTTGAAGGCATTACCAAATTGGGTGCGGCCGATATCAAATACGCCGAGCAATTGGGTTACCGCATCAAGTTGTTGGGCATTACCAAGCGCACCGATGCAGGTGTTGAATTGCGTGTGCACCCTAGCTTGGTGCCCACACAACGCCTGATT
>JALRCB010000238.1 GCA_023257525.1 Candidatus Nanopelagicales bacterium | reverse complement strand
GCAACTACTTATCGAAGGCGGACCAACCGTCGCTGCCGCATTTCACCGCGAAAACTTAGTCAACCAATATGTTTTTCACCTGGCGCCCGCACTTACTGGCGGCAACGATTCTTTGCCGATTTTCGAAAATAATGGCATCTCGACGATGGCCCAACTATGGCGCGGAAAGATTGTCGCTTCGCAGCAACTTGGCGATGATCTCGAAATCATTCTCGAACCAAATTCAACACATCAGGAGACACAAAAATGAGCAAGTCAAATCAGAAAACTTTTGATTCGGGTACTGATCCAGACTTGGCACCCATTGAAGACATCATTGCGGCAATCTCTCGTGGCGAACTCGTAATCATGGTCGACGACGAAGATCGCGAAAACGAAGGCGACCTGATCATGGCTGCCCAGTTTGCAACACCCGAAAAAATCGCGTTCATCGTGCGCCACACATCGGGTGTCATCGTCGCACCTCTCACCGGCGAACGCTGCGACGATCTTCGCCTACCGCTGATGGTCGACAACAACACTGAAAGTCATCGCACAGCATTTACGATTTCAGTAGACCTTTTAGAAGGCACGACAACAGGCATTTCTGCTGCCGATCGCGCTGCCACGTTGCGCGCACTTGCCGATCCGAAAATCGCCCATTCAGCATTTGCTCGACCGGGTCATATCTTTCCGCTGCGCGCTCGTGAAGGTGGCGTTCTCAAGCGCGCAGGTCATACCGAGGCATCTGTCGATCTCGCTCGCCTCGCAGGTTGCGAAC
>JALRCB010000237.1 GCA_023257525.1 Candidatus Nanopelagicales bacterium | reverse complement strand
AGCGCGCTTTGTCGCTCTTGTCGGTCCGACTATCGGCGTCGCCATTACCAAGCCAACATGGACTACTACAAGACTAAGGCGCGCCGCCGTCAGCGCGTCATCGTCGAGGCGAACAAGGAGTGGGTTCTCCAATATCTCTTGGAGCACCCATGCGTCGACTGTGGCGAGACTGACCCCGTAGTCCTCGAGTTCGACCACCGGGACGGCACGACCAAACTGTCAACGGTTTCCGCTCTTGCGCGTAGCGGCTATAGCCTGCGCGCCGTCCAGCGAGAGGTATCCCTGTGTGACGTGCGATGCGCCAACTGTCACAGACGACGCACCCACGAACAACGTGGGTGGTGGGGGCGCGCCCGGCACGATTCGAACGTGCAACCTTTTGATCCGTAGTCAAATGCTCTATCCGTTGAGCTACGGGCGCCTTGCGGGGCCTGAGTCTAACGGCAGGGCCAGCGGTCCCCCACCCGAGGGCTACCAGCGGTTGCGGACCTCCTCGGCCCAGCCGGTGATGCCGTCGACAGTCACCCGCTCCCCGGAGTCGTCGGCCATCCAGCCGGACCAGGTGCCGAAGGCCTGGTGGGTGTCGTTGGCCAGGACCCCGAGCTGCGTCCGGTCCACCCGCACGTGCCGGGGAGTCAGCGTGAGATCAGCGCGCCCACCCCGGGGGTCGGTGATGCGCCACGGCCGCATCCAGTCGCCGCGGTCGTACTCCCAGCGCAGGTCGTCGGGCAGGTAGTGGATCCGGCCATCGACGCACAGGGCGT
>JALRCB010000236.1 GCA_023257525.1 Candidatus Nanopelagicales bacterium | reverse complement strand
CGTAAATAACTTTGTTATTTTCTAAGTATTCATTTATTTTTATTTTATCATTATTCTCAAAAGAAAGATAAAGTTTTTTCGTCGTTATATTTACAATAGATGCTTTGTAAAATATATTATTAATACATAATCTGATAAACTTAGAATTCTTATCTATTTTATTCAAATCTAATTTATGATCAAATTTATAAACATTATTCTTTTCACTATAAAAATAAATTGATTCCATTTTTCCCTGTTCATCTAAACAATTTGGTATATGTCGCTCCCTTTCTAAGTCAACAAATTGTGGAAAAATTAAATTTAAATC
Organism: Candidatus Nanopelagicales bacterium; assembly: GCA_023257525.1. GTDB lineage: Bacteria > Actinomycetota > Actinomycetes > S36-B12 > UBA5976 > UBA5976. Next base: position 461 of record JALRCB010000236.1, on the reverse strand, counting down.
TTCTGCAATTACCCCATAATGATCTCCCTTACCATCCGCCTCATCAATGTAATTGTATTTGTAAAAATTAATATTTAAAAATTTTTGTTCCAAATCTTCTATATCCAAATTAGGAACAATCTTTTTTATTTTTTTAGAAGATGTCGCATTAAATTCAGATGCAGCTATTCTATTTTGACAGACAATATTATATAAATTACTTCCAGATGCAGTACCTGTGTTTCCTTGACTATTTAAAAACCCATAAGAATAAGAGCGTGGATAAACCAGACTACTAGAGACCTCTAACGTTCCCTCTACAAAAGATATTCTATGCAACCCAAGTGTATCTGTAATTGCTTTTCCATTTAATTTTAAATCTTCATATAAAGTCAAATTTGCAACAGGTGTACTAATATAAATATAAGGTAAATTATAAGATGAAAAATTATTGCTATGCAAATATTGAGCTCTCATTTCCC
>JALRCB010000235.1 GCA_023257525.1 Candidatus Nanopelagicales bacterium | reverse complement strand
ATCACCGGGTCTAGTCCCAGCTCGCGAGCCTGGGCTGCGGCGGTCTCAGCAACAACCTCCGAGCCTTCTTGCAGTCCGTGATCGACAATCACGGCCCCGGCAAGAAGCCCCGCACGAGGCGCCTCAAAGGCTAAACCGGCGGCCAGTGCAAGAGAGTCAGGTCCGCCACTGAGTGCCACCAGTACGACAGCATCGGGAGTGAGGTCGGAGAGGTTCTCGCGAATGGCACGACGAACGTCAGCCATAGCTGGCGTGAGTCGGGGACGTTCGGTCATCATCAAGTAACCTTATGAGGTATTCATCTCAACCGTGAAGGAGCCCCTCGTGGCCGCTTACGACGTCGTCGTTGAAATTCCCAAGGGAAGCCGTAACAAGTATGAAGTTGACCACGAAACTGGTCGCGTCTACTTGGACCGCGTGCTGTTCACCACTTTCGTTTACCCCACCGACTATGGCTACTTCGAGAACACTCTCGGCCTCGACGGTGACCCCGTTGACGCTCTCGTTCTTCTTGAGTACCCCGTGTTCCCCGGAGTGGGTGTCAAGGTTCGCCCCGTCGGCGTTCTCAACATGAGCGATGAAGCTGGATCAGATGCCAAGGTCATCTGCGTTCCAGCTAAGGACCCTCGTTGGGCTCACATCCAGGACATCGACGATGTTCCTGAGCAGACCAAGAACGAGATCGACCACTTCTTCAAGCGTTACAAGGACCTCGAGCCTGGCAAGTTTGTCAACGTTGAGGGCTGGGGCAACGCAGCTGAAGCAGAGCAGATCGTCGTTGACGGCTTC
>JALRCB010000234.1 GCA_023257525.1 Candidatus Nanopelagicales bacterium | reverse complement strand
GGATTAAAAGTTGACTCAAATAAGATAGCAAATACCGATGGCCATGTAGAGAGCAATCTTTATGTGGTTGGTTGGGCAAAGCGCGGACCATCTGGCGTTATCGGAACCAATAAATCTGATGCGGCTGATGTAATGAAACTCTTAGCCTCTCAACTTCCGGCTGATCCAAAATCTAAATTTGATTTAGCTGCTGTTTTGGATGCAAAAATTGTCACACAACCAATTTGGGAGAAAATAAATAACGCAGAAGTGGCTGCGGGCGAACCATTAGGAAAACCTAGACTAAAGGCTATTTCTCGCGAAGATTTGCTCGGTTTGGGTGACGCTTAATTCTTTAGTAGTATTCGCAGGCTCTAAAAATTAAATATTGCGCCCGTAGCTCAACGGATAGAGCATTTGACTACGGATCAAAAGGTTAGAGGTTCGAATCCTCTCGGGCGCGCAACTACGATTCATCTATGAACCTCCGCAAAACTGTGTTGCTAGTCGCGACCCTAAATATCATTTACTTCGGAGTTGAGTTCTATTTTGGTCGCGTTTATCACTCGGTTTCATTATTGGGCGACAGCATTGATTTTCTTGAGGATGCATCTGTTAATTTACTAATTGCGCTTGCGATTGGCTGGTCCGTTTCACGTAGACAGAAAACTAGCTATTTTCTAGCAGCAATTCTTTTGGTACCAGGCATAGCCTTCATATGGAATGCGCTAAATCAATTCTCGAATCCAGAAGTCCCAGATGGATCAAAGATGGGATACATCGGAATTGGTGCACTAATCGTTAATCTCTCG
>JALRCB010000233.1:262-832 GCA_023257525.1 Candidatus Nanopelagicales bacterium | reverse complement strand
AAATGGGTGGAGCCACCGCACTTCCATCGGTCATCGACATGGCCGTTTCGGAGTGGAGGGTTCAGGTCGAAAATGACCTGCAGTTGTGCAGATGTTGTGCAGCAGAGCGGAATATCGCCCTGACCTGGTGGTCCCGGCTGGGATCGAACCAGCGACCTTCCGCGTGTGAAGCGGACGCTCTCCCACTGAGCCACGGGACCGGACGGGTGCTGCAGGCGACTGTGCAAGCGACCTCGACGCCGGGGTGGAACATTAGCACGCAGAGCCATTTCCGCTGGAAGCGGACGTCGCCGGCGGCGCCGGGAGGGCATTTGTGCCCCGTCGCAGCCGTGCACTATTGTCGAAGGTCGCGACGGGCGGCGATCCCGCCCGAAGCACGCGGATGTAGCGCAGTTGGTAGCGCATCACCTTGCCAAGGTGAGGGTCGCGGGTTCGAATCCCGTCATCCGCTCGAAGGTGCAACGGCATCAGACCCACGGTGGAGTGGCCGAGTGGTGAGGCAACGGCCTGCAAAGCCGTGCACACGGGTTCGATTCCCGTCTCCACCTCCGACATCCCGGTCCGGCGCGA
>JALRCB010000233.1:0-252 GCA_023257525.1 Candidatus Nanopelagicales bacterium | reverse complement strand
TCTACCTGTTCAAAATTACTTTCTGCCAGTCCGAAATGACGGTGTGGACTAAGCACGGATGAAGCAGTGCTGATCCGTTGCCACCGGTCGGCGATCTGCAGAGCATTGAAGTTACCCCGCCGCCCTGTTTTGCGCACGGCCAGGCAGCTTACTGCCATTTCTCTGCGCTACCGCCTTGGTCGAAACTCGGTCGAAACTGGGGGCACCCGCCGGTGCTTGGTCGGCTACTGGCAACGGCTATCTAAAGAAAAC
>JALRCB010000232.1 GCA_023257525.1 Candidatus Nanopelagicales bacterium | reverse complement strand
CAGGGCTATTTAACGATGGTTTTTTTGGTCTTTGACGTCACCGCACCTAGGCGCGGATCACTGGTTTTCGCCCGATAAGAAACGGTTAACTTCTTTGAACCAACTTTGTGTGCGATAGCCCATTTGCCGGTGCCATCAGTTGCCACTTTGCCAATTCGCTTCCATGGACCGTTACCAAGTTTGCGTTCTACAACAACAACTGCATTTACGAATCCCGGGTTTACACTTCCCGTTACTGTCACACTTGCATTGCGTGGAGCCGATTTTGGCGCCGCAATACTCACGGTCCCAGCCATGGTTATTTGCTTGGTGGTGGTTTTAATAGAGCCTTTAGAGTTTGCAGCCGTTATTCGTAGATCATGCTTTCCAGCCGGTGGACCTGCCCAAACTATTGCCCAAGCACCTTTTTCGTTCGTAGTTGTTGAGGAAACGGTCTTCCACTTGCCACCAGATTTTTTCTGCAACTTAACAGTGGCGCCAAGTTGTGCTGGGGAAACTTTGCCACTGAAGCTGTAGTCGCTTGGCGCTACGGTTTCTTTTGGCCAGTTAACTTTGGTAACAGATTCAAGCTTCTTTGCAACAGCAGCAGGTGACCCTGGGACTGTCGTAACTCCTGGAGCAATTGCTGAAATGAATGTTGACTTGGTTCCAAGTACTCCTCGTAATTCATCGGGTGTTACTGGCTGCCCTGGAGCAATCGTAAGAGTTGTGACATTTCCAGCCGAATCGGAAAGGTTTAGTTTCTTTACCCCTCCGCTTGGATAGCTTTCCGCAACAGTCATAGACGAAACATCCGCGACCATTACGCCTTGGGCGCGAAGAGCTGCTACTAATGAAGCC
>JALRCB010000231.1:283-849 GCA_023257525.1 Candidatus Nanopelagicales bacterium | reverse complement strand
CCCATGAAGATTTTATCTTTTGCATCTTCAAAATCTTGCATATCTACGGTACGTTTATTGCGACGTGCTGCAAACAATGCTGACTCATTCACAAGGTTTGCTAAGTCTGCACCTGAAAAACCGGGCGTACCTCTTGCAATAATACTTGCCTTCACATCAGGGTCTGCTGGAATTTTTCTCATATGAACCAATAAAATTTCTTCGCGACCTTTAATATCAGGGAGTGACACCATCACTTGACGATCAAAACGTCCTGGGCGGAGTAAAGCTTTATCTAATACATCGGCACGATTGGTTGCCGCAATCACGATTACACCTGAATTTGCTTCAAAGCCATCGAGCTCAACTAAAAGTTGATTGAGTGTTTGTTCACGCTCATCATTGCCGCCGCCAGTCCCTTGGCCACGATGACGACCCACTGCATCAATTTCATCGATGAAAATAATACATGGTGCACTTTTTTTGGCTTGCTCAAACATATCGCGAACACGAGCAGCACCTACACCTACAAACATTTCTACGAAGTCAGATCCTGAAATCGTGAAGAATGGCACTTTTGCTTCGCC
>JALRCB010000231.1:0-273 GCA_023257525.1 Candidatus Nanopelagicales bacterium | reverse complement strand
CCTGGAGGTCCCACCATGAGGACACCCCTTGGAATACGACCGCCTAATTTGTGGAACTTGCCTGGGTCTTTTAAGAATTCAACAATCTCTGTGACCTCTTCTTTAGCTTCATCACATCCTGCAACATCAGCAAATGTCGTTTGATTATTGGTTTGATCAAGCTGTCTCGCTTTACTTTTACCAAATGAGAACGGGCCGCCACCTTTGGAGCCACCTTGCATTTGACGCATAAAGAAAATCCATACGCCTACAAGAAGAATCATCGGGAACCAT
>JALRCB010000230.1 GCA_023257525.1 Candidatus Nanopelagicales bacterium | reverse complement strand
GGCCAGATCCTGTTCTGCGCGCTCTGGTACGACGACGAGTTCGTCCGGACCCCCGAGGGGTGGCGGATGACCCGCCGGGTCGAGGACAAGTGCATGGACAAGCTGCTCTGAGTGGGCGATTAACGCCTGACGTGCCGAATCTGGCAGAATCGCGGCTGCCCACGCGAGGCAAAACCGGATTCCGGCATCCCGCCGGTGATCGCTGAATTGCAGCGTGAGACTTACAGGAGTAGTCCATCCATGGCTGTCAAGATCAAGCTCACCCGTCTCGGCAAGATCCGCAATCCCCAGTACCGCATCGCCGTCGCCGACGCCCGCACCCGCCGGGAAGGTCGCGCCATCGAGGTCATCGGCCGGTACCACCCGAAGGAAGAGCCGAGTCTGATCGAGATCGATTCCGAGCGCGCGCAGTACTGGCTGTCCGTCGGTGCTCAGCCGACCGAGCCCGTGCTCAAGCTGCTGAAGATCACCGGTGACTGGCAGAAGTTCAAGGGCCTGCCCGGTGCCGAGGGCACCTTGAAGGTCGCCCCGCCCAAGCCCTCCAAGCTCGATCTGTTCAATGCCGCGCTGGCCAACGCGGACGGCGCGCCGACCGGTGAGGCCACCCAGCTCAAGAAGCGCAAGGCCCCGACCAAGAAGGCTGAAGAGGCTCCGGCTGAGGAAGCCGCCGAAGCCGCTGAGCCGGCCGCCGAGACCACCGAAGAATGAGTGCTGTCGTCGTCGACGCCGTCGAGCATCTGGTTCGCGGAATCGTCGACAACCCCGATGACGTCCGGGTCGATCTGGTGACCAACCGTCGTGGCCGGACTGTCGAGGTGCATGTGCACCCGGACGATCTGGGCAAGGTGATCGGTCGTGGCGGCC
>JALRCB010000022.1 GCA_023257525.1 Candidatus Nanopelagicales bacterium | reverse complement strand
GAACTGAAGAATCCCTAAAACGGGCAATCGCTGCCGTTAAACCAGGCCGTCCAATAAATGTGATTGGACGGGTAATCGAGTCCTATGCCAAACGCTTCAACTACGGAGTGGTTCGAGACTTCACTGGACATGGAATTTCCACTACCTTCCATTCTGGGCTGATCGTCCCCCATTACGACACTGAGCACTTTGATACTGAAATCAAAGAAGGTATGACATTTACTATCGAGCCAATGCTTACCTTGGGAACTCATACTTGGGATATGTGGGATGACGACTGGACGGTGGTCACTAAAGATCGACGGAGATCTGCGCAGTTCGAGCACACCCTTGTTGTAACGGCTGATGGCGCCGAAATCCTTACATCTGTGTAGTTAACATTTCAATTACTTCGATTAGACTCATTCCATGACCCGTTGGCTATCCAAAGAGCAGCAAGCTCACTGGCGTTCCTGGTTAACTGCCACCACTGTTCTGCGCGAACAGTTGAGCCGTGAGTTGCAAGATTCGCATGGGTTAACAATTACTGACTATGAAATCATGGTTCGCCTTTCTGAAGCCGAAAACAAATCGATTCGTATGAGCGATTTAGCAACCCTGACTTTACTTTCTCGAAGTCGACTGTCCCATCAAATTGATCGCATGGAGAACGCTGGGCTAGTGTCACGCGAGGTTTGTCCTGATGATCGTCGAGGTCAGTTAGCAGTTCTAACAAATGCTGGCATGAAGGCTCTCGTTGCGGCAGCTCCAGACCATGTCGAAGGCGTCCGCAAGCATTTTGTTGACCTACTTACTGACGCTGAGTACAAAGCGCTTGGTAATGCTGCTAAGAAAATTGCCGATCACCTAGACAGTCTCTAGCAAGTGTCGAAATCTGAATTTTCTTTCAACGTTGTAAGTGCGCCCGAGCGCAGCAGTAGCGCTAGAGCTGGAACCATGAACACCCCACATGGCCAAATTCAAACTCCTGCCTTCATTCCAGTTGGCACAAAGGCAACCGTTAAGTCAGTAATGCCAGAGTCAATGCAAGAACTTGGTTCGCAAGCACTGCTTGCCAACGCGTATCACCTCTACTTGCAGCCCGGCGCAGATATCGTCGATGACGCAGGCGGCTTAGGTAAGTTCATGAACTGGCCAGGACCAACGTTTACCGACAGCGGTGGCTTTCAAGTAATGAGTCTGGGTGCAGGATTCAAGAAAGTCTTGGCTATGGAGACTGACACAGTTCAGTCTGATGATGTGATTGCTGAGAATAAGACTCGCCTGGCTCATGTTGATGATGATGGAGTCACGTTTAAGTCCCACTTAGACGGAACTATGCATAGATTTACCCCAGAGTTTTCCATGCAGGTGCAACATCAACTTGGGGCTGACATTATTTTTGCCTTTGATGAACTAACTACTTTGATGAATACTCGCGAATACCAAGTTATGTCGCTTGAGCGAACTCGGCTTTGGGCAATCCGCTGCATTGAAGAACACAATAAGTTAACTGCAGATCGATCTAATAAGCCGTATCAAGCGCTATTCGGTGTCATTCAAGGCGCGCAGTACGAAGATTTGCGCCGCAAGGCAGCTTCGGACCTTGGCGCCATGGATTTTGATGGCTACGGTATCGGCGGAGCGTTAGATAAGCACGAGCTTGGCACCATTGTCAGTTGGGTCACCGAGGAACTTCCGCTCGCGCGACCTCGCCACCTGTTAGGTATTGGCGAGCCCGAGGACCTATTTGTGGGCGTTGAGGCCGGCATTGACACCTTTGACTGTGTTTCGGCATCACGCGTAGCTAGAAATGCTTCCGTGTACAACAACTACGGTCGCTTCAATATCACTAATGCCAAATATCGCAGATCCTTTGAGCCTTTAGTTGAAGGCTGTGAGTGCTATACCTGTACGCATTACACCCAGGCTTACTTGCACCACCTTGTTCATGCCAAAGAATTACTGGCCTCTACCCTGCTGACCATTCACAATGAGCACTTCATTGTTGGTTTGGTAGCGAAGATGCGCCAGACCTTAATTGATGGAACTTTTCAAGAATTCAAAACCGAATTTATGGGACAGTACCAACGACCTGGTCTTGCTAAAGACTAATTCTTAGTTCGCTGCCACATACGTTGGTTCGTTTGCCTTAACGTGAGCGATTACGCGATACGTAACCGGCAACATGACTACCTCAACCAGCGTCTTGTAAAGGTAGCCAACTATTACGTAATTCATGAAATCCCCACCGGTAATGATTCCGTAAAACGCGATCGTGCAAAACACGACAGTGTCAGCAAGCTCGCCAACCAAAGTTGAGCCAATGAGTCTTATCCAAAGCGAACCTTCATTTGTACGCGCCTTGATTTTGACCAGTACGTATGAGTTCAACAGCTGCCCAACCAAGAACCCGCAGACGCTAGCAAAAACAATGCGCGGTACAAAGCCAAGGATAGCTTCGTAAGCTTCTTGGTTAGCCCAACCGCCACCAGGTGGAGATAGTTGAACTAGCCAAAACGTAACTGCTGCAATTATCGCCATCGCAAATCCAACAAGGATTGCTTTGCGAGCCGCTTTAAAGCCGTAAACCTCGCTGAGAATGTCGCCTGTTATGTACACCAGTGGAAACAGGAACGCGCCACCATCAAGAATAAGTGGGCCAAATGAAATGAGTTTTACGGCACCGATGTTTGAAATGACAAGCAAGGAAACAAATACCGCCATTACTACTGGGTAATAGCCTGAAGTAGTAGACGCGTATACAGGGGCACTTGGTTTTTGGATGTTGGTCACTGGTTAATTTAACCACCTCAATAGGCTGTTACCTGTGACCGAACCTTCTGTTGAGTTAGCGCATCCACTACAAAAGAAAACTCTTCAGACTTTGGCAAGTGCGCAAACACTTTCTGGCCTTGGTTACTCCAGTACCGTTGCTGCTGGCTCGCTATTAGTGGCAAGCATTACAAAATCAGAAGCCCTAGCTGGATTGGCGCAAACTTTTGGTGTCCTCGGCGCCGCCGCAATGGCTTTGCCACTTGCAAACTTAACTAGACGTGGTGGGCGTCGCCTTGCGCTTGGCTCTGGTTACTTAGTTGGCGCAATTGGGGCGGTGTTTGCCATTGCAGGTGGCACCTCACGAATTCTTCCAATTATGCTTCTCGGAACTTTCTTGGTAGGTGCAGCGTCGGCATCTGGCTACCAGGCACGTTATGCCGCAGTAGATCTCGCAAGTTCCTCGACAAGAGCAAAAAGTTTGTCCCTAGTGGTCTGGGCTTCGACAATTGGTTCGGTCGTCGGACCAAATTTGATGGGCCCTTTTGGCAATGTTGCAACCTTCTTTGGCTTGCCAAAACTAACTGGGCCTTACATTCTTTCGGCAGTGATGCTGGGCCTTGGTTCTTTAATCATTTGGACAAGGTTAAAACCAGATCCATACTTAACTAGCGTTGCCGGACACAGCGAGGAATCCTCGAGCAAGACCAAGGTGCCTACCAAGGAAGTTTTCAAGCACATAACTTCTATTCCAAATGCTTTGCTAGGACTATTGGCTATTTCAATGGGTCATTTGATCATGGTTGCCGTGATGGTTATGACTCCAGTTCACATGGCTCACGTAGATGTCTCGCTAAACATTATTGGTTTTGTTATCAGCGTTCACATTGCTGGAATGTATGCGCTCTCCCCTGTCGTTGGATATCTAACCGATCGACTAGGACGACCACAGGTAATTCTCATCGGCAGCTTGATTCTGATTTCATCTGCAGTTATCTCGGGTCTATCGCCAGCTAACAATGAGATTCAATTAGGAATAGGTTTGTTCTTGCTCGGGCTTGGTTGGTCCTGCACTCTTATTGCTGGTTCGACTTTGTTATCCGAGTCGGTTTCAGATCACTATCGCGCGCCAGCCCAAGGAACATCTGACTTGGTTATGAATTTAAGTGCTGCTGTTGGTGGTGCACTTGCTGGTGTAATCATCGCGGTGTTGAGTTACGGCTGGCTATGTGCGTTGTCTGCAATTCCAATTACATATGTTGCACTTATCGCGGGAAAGCAGATTTTTAAAAGTCGAGTCTGACTTTACTTTCAACTAGTTAGTGATAAATTTAGATTTCAGGAAACGAAGCCTCGTGGATTGATCCCCCCAGATCTCCAGGAGGCAAGTTGTCAGCCGACACCGCTTTTGATGTTTTGAGCGCCACAGTTCAAACCCCCACCATCTCATTTGAGTTCTTCCCACCCAAGGATCCTGAGGGCGAACAAAAACTCTGGCAAACCATAGATGAGTTGCAAGAATTCAAACCAGACTTTGTCTCCATGACTTATGGCGCAGGTGGTGGCACCCGCGATCGCACAGTTCGAATTGCATCGGAATTCATCGCCAAAACTGGCGTCCCAGTAATTGGGCATTTAACTTGTGTTGGATCAACCCGCGATGAATTAGTAGATGTCCTTGAGCAATACAAGTCAGAGGGCTTTCATGGGGTCTTAGCGCTCCGTGGCGACCCGGTTGGTGGACCAACAGCCCCATGGGTTACCACGCCTGGTGGTTTTGATTACGCTGATCAGCTCGTTGAGTTAGCTGCCGAGATCGGCGGGTTTTCAATCGGCGTTGCGGCCTTCCCTGACGTGCACCCGGCTTCTGAGGGAAACTTTGCCAAAGACATCAACGTTCTTCTTCGCAAGGAAGAACTTGGCGCAACATTTGCTATTACCCAGTTCGTATTTGATAGCGGCCGGTACGAAGCCTTGCGTAATGCCCTCGATGCTAGAGGCTCCAAGTTGTCTATTTACCCAGGCATCATGCCAGTAACCAGTTATCCGCAAATTGTGAAAATGTTAGAGCTCAGTGGTGGATACATGCCAAAAGCAACAAGATTACGCTTTGCGCGGTATCAAAATGATCCAGAATCATTGAAGCAACTTGGCATTGACGTTGCAGTGCAAATCTGTGAAGACGTTTTTGCCCTCGGTGCTGAAGGTTTGCATTTTTATGCGCTTAACACTGCTGGTCCAACTGCGGCGATCATTAAACAGCTTTCGATGCTCGCGAGGTAGTTACTCTTCTACGGATTCGCCAAATCAAGAAGAGAACAAGCGCTATGCCGCTTCCCTTCCAAAACCCAATAGGAAATGGTGTGTGTGATGCTGGATAAGTTCTGGAGCTTATGTCACTAGCAACGAAACTAACTTCAACCACAAGACCGGCGTGATCACTTGGAAGGCACTTTGTCTGTTCAAGTGCTCCTAATGTCACAGAAGTATTCATCTTAGAAATCGCTAATCGGGAAAGATCTTTTTGCTCCGTTGAATTACAGTTCCAAAGCTGTTCACCAATTGGCCAAGTGTTTCCCACTATGCGGGATTCAGTTGCACTCAGCTCGGAACTCAAAAACACATAATCCAGACGGTCTGTGAATCCATATTGATTACCCATTTGAAGGGCAGAATCTTGTCGCTTTGGATCTGGACCAGCTAGTAGTGCGTTGGCTCCCCAGGTTGAATTCCTCGGATCTTGCGAGTCTGGCCCAGAATCAGAATATCCAGCCTGGATCATCGTCCAGTAGGCACTGCAATCTGGCTTAGCGGCATCTACTGTTGGCGCACTGATTTGTTCTGGACAGACTTCCGAAGTCTCCGGTTGCTCCCCAGGATTGCTTTGGCCGCTTCCCCGTGGGTCACGTGGGTCACTATTAAAGTCGCCCATAACAATCACAGGAATTTCTGAATTTGCCAGATCTTGAACTAATTGATCTGCCTGAATCTTTGCCAGCGGAACTTCGCCTTCGTCCCAAAGTGACTCTAAGTGAGTTGTTACAAATCGAATGTCAGTTCCCTTAAATGAAATGTCAGCCCAACTAAATCCTCGATAGACCGTCATCAACGTAGGAATGATTGTGTAGGCAGATTCATATTCGGTTGTGCCGACCGCCTTAACCTGCGCACTCAAATCAGATTTGACCAGCAGAACGTCAGCGATTTCGAAACCACATGCAACTGTGTCAGTCCCAAATACTGACGGAAACACATCCGTGTCAGTAACCATAGTTAGGTGTGGAATTGGCGGTATGGAGAAGCCTGGGTTAATTGCCTGCTTTTCAGCATTTGAAGCTATTTCATAGGAATATCCAAGTTGATCAAGTTCTATCAAAAGCATCTGCGTGAAGTCATAAACCGTAACTCGCGATGAAAGTATCCCTTTTTGGCACATCCATTTCGTCGCCTCTTGGATTCCAACTACATCTGGTTCTGCTGCGGCGATTTCTTTCGCCAAGGCACTAGAACGCTGATTGAAATCTGTTAGTTCAACTTGTTCCCACATAAACTGCGCTGCCGCTTTAAAGTCTGGGAGCAAATTCATAGCAATCCCGACATCAGCACCTAAATAAATGTTTCGGCTCATTACCGTGATGGATGGTTGATTTGCCTGCGTAGGTGAAGCCACGCACAGGAGAATGATTAAAGTTGAGGCAAGTATCCTGAAGACTTTTTTCATAACCCTATTTTGTCGCTATCGGCAGACATAAATGCGAACTTGCTATTACTTAGCGGGCTTTTCGAAATCTAACTTTGGTGCCGGGTTCTGATTGCGCCAAAAGGTTTAGTGAATGGCGTGAGACCACGGCAATAACTGGATAGCCTCCAGTAGTTGGGTGATCTGGACCAAAGATCAACGGCATGCCATCTACCGGAATTTGAATTGCTCCAGTGATGACGCCTTCGCTTGCCAATCGCTCTTTTGAATTCCAAATCAATTCTGGACCACTCAATCGCATACCAACTCGATTGCTTGATTCAGTAACTTGATATTCGGTTTCAAATAAAGTTTGGCCATTACTAAATCCACTCCAGCGCGGTGCTGGCTTGGCATCGAGTTGAATTTCGGCCTGACCGCTCACCGCAAAGTTGGGGAAGTAATCTCCAGAAATTGATCCTGCAACTTGATTGCTAATCGAAAGCTGATCTCCAGCCTTAATCGGTGGCGTACCAATCTGGCTGAGCTCATCGTAGGAATGTGAACCCATGACCAGATTTCCCAAAATACTTCCACGAATTGCCAAGTAAGTTCGCAAACCCTGATTTCCAGGCCGAATGGCAACTGTTGAATTGGCAGCAACAAAAATAGCTCGTGACATTTCATGTTCTCTGCCATTGATCTGAACTGATGCTGCAGCGCCCGTAACGGAGATTACTAAATCCGTGTCGGTAAGAAACTTGAAACTTCCTCGAAGCGACTCAATAGAGCAGGCTCCTGGAAAGTTTCCAACAAGGCGATTACCCAAATGGTGCGCGCTTTGATCAAATGCCCCACTAGTTGGCACTGCTATGTTGGCAAAGCCAATTCGCCCTTGATCTTGCAACGTGATGAATCCTGCAGCTTCAGAAAATGATATTGAGCTCATTTCGACACCGGTACAAATCTCACGCGATCCCCTGGCAAAAGCAGTGAGGGTTGCTGCGCGCTGGCATCAAACATCTGAACATCGGTAGTTCCGATTAAGTTCCAGCCGCCTGGCGAATTCAATGGATAAATTGCGGTGTACGTATCGGCCATAGCTAACGACCCTGCTGGAACTTTAACTCGAGGTGTTGATCTTCTTGGCAACTGCAAAACTTCAGGTAGCCCAATGCAATACATAAAGCCAGGCGCAAAACCAGCAAAGGCTGCCGTGAAGGTTGTACTGCTGTGAAGTTCAATAACTTTGGATTTACTTAGGCCAGTCCGCTTGGCTACTTGATCTAAGTCTTGACCGTCGTACCTAACTGGAATCTCTACTAATCGTCCAACGTTAGCCTCTGTGGCAGGCGTAACGGATGAAACCAGTTTTTCAATTCGGGCAATCGATAGCTCGCCATCCCAGCACACCAAAACTGTGCATTCAGCTGGAACTACTTCGGTGAAAAGCTGACTTTGCAAGCACGCTGAATTGAGTGCGGAGACTTCATTGGGATCGCATTCAATTAGAGCGGCTTGCCAACCGTATGCGCTAACAATCACAGGAACTAGTTGTCCATCCAGGATTTGATTTCATACCCTGCAGATTTGCACCGCTGGTAGATCGAGGCTGCACTCGCCACCGCACCTGGAGTGTCCCCATGTAAGCAAATCGACTTTGCATCAACTGATATCTGACTGCCATCACTTGCTGCAATACTTCCCTGCTCCAACCACGCCAAGACTCTTTCGGATATTTGATCAGCGTCATGCAATACCGAATTTGGAATTGATCGAGGTACCAATGTGCCTTCGGGCAAATACGCTCGGTCGGCAAAGAATTCGTGAATCACAGTAAGGCCAGCATTGGCGGCAGTTGACTTAATGATTTCAGTATCGGGAACCAGCACGTGCAATTCAGGATTGATCTCAGCAATTGCATCAACAACCGCTGCTGCTTGCTCAGGATCGTTTCCGATTCGATGGTAAAGCGCACCGTGAGGCTTAACATATTTCATGGTTGCACCCTGCTTATCAACAATGTCTAACAGGTCATGAATTTGATCAAAGGTGAGTTTGCGAAGCGAGTCATAGTCCATCTCGACATCAAAGCGACCGAAGTTTTCCCGGTCTTCGTATCCAACATGTGCACCGATAACTACGTCGTGCTTAATTGCCGCCTGGACAGCCTTAGTCATCGCCTCAGGTCCGCCAGCGTGCCTGCCACAGCAAACATTGGCACTCGAGAGAAATGGATAAAGCGCTTCGTCATCCCCAGCTTCTTCAGCTAGGTCTGCATTTAAATCAATAGCGGCTAGGACCACTTCTCGGCCTTCAGACCATGTTGTCCGGCGTATTCGGCACGGATTGGCTCAGACCATCCCTTAAGTAATTCTTGCGAAGGCTTAAACACTTCAATCCCAAGTGGGCGGCAAACATCGATTGGATCGCGCGCATCTGGACCCCAAAGCGGAACAGACAGGTCTCCACCTGGGCAAGTTGAAAGTGCTGCAAGTAAATCAAACTCGGCAAAGAATTCGAAGTAGTCACCCTTTTTGGCTGGACAAGTTTTCATAAAGTACTGATCATCACTATTTAGCCCGGTGCACTGGAACACGTTCAATACATCGTGGACATCAAATTCAGTCAGACCGTAAGGAAGAACCGCGCGCACTAAATTCGAATGGCAATGGTAGTCAAAATCCTTGCCGGTAAGCATTCGGTTTACATATGGATCGCAGCGAGTGCCCAGTAGATCGTGTAGGCGTCCACCTTCGGCATCTACTCCATAATCTTCAAGTGAATCTGCGGTAATCGTTGCCATTGGGCGAAGGAAAGGCAGAGTCGACCAAAGGCGATTAAAGGTCGTTAGGTGCGCTGCATGCAGTTGCTTAGTGCGAGAAGCCCAGAAGCGTTCACGCGGATCGTTAACATTCCAAAGGTTTAGGTCGGCAACCTGCGGGCCTTCAATTGTGGTGATCCGGCAAACGTGCCCAGCTGGAATCTTCCAGCCAACTCCACTTCTAATTGGCAGCACGAGGGATTCGACGAGCTCTCGGCCCTTGTCATTGGCAATCGCGCGATAGAAGTCGCGATCTACATCTAGCGGTCCACCTTCAGTGGCTTGATAAGCAGCAGCAGTTAAGTCCATGCTGGAAAGATTAACACTCGAGGCTTAGTTCTGGTTTCGTGATCTGTTAAACACCTGCGAGAATAGAGCGACCTGAAAGGCACCTTCGTGGCTCCCCGTAACTTAATAAATCTCGAGAATGTCTCGCTGTCCTATGGCAAAGGCGCAGTTCTTGATCAGGTTTCCCTAGGGCTTGCTGAAGGCGCTCGAATCGGCATTGTTGGCCGAAATGGTGGCGGCAAATCCTCCCTAGTTAAAATTCTGGGCGGGCAAGAAACTCCCAACGATGGTCGAGTTTCGATGGCTAACGGAACTCACATGGGCACTTTGTCGCAAATTGATAAAGCTGATCCAAAAGCAACGGTTCGTGACATTGTTTTAGGTGATCAAGCCGATCATGAATGGGCCACAAATTCAAAAGCTCGCGAAGTCTTAACTGGTTTGTTTGGTGGATTCGGCGAAGCAATTTTGGCTCGCGAGATGGGACCGCTTTCTGGTGGTGAGCGCCGTCGCGTAGCGCTTGCAAAACTACTTATCAGTGATCTAGATGTATTGCTTCTGGATGAACCAACTAACCACTTAGATGTTGAAGCTGTCACCTGGCTCGCTGAACACTTAAAGGCTCGTCGCGGTTTAGCACTTGCTGTGGTTACTCACGATCGCTGGTTCCTCGATGAAGTAAGCGATCGCACCTGGGAAGTCATAGATGGCAAGATCGAAGAATACGACGGTGGCTACTCCGCTTACGTTTTAGCTAAAGCCGAGCGCATGCGGCAATCAAGCGTTGAAGATCAAAAGCGAAACATGCTAATCAAAAAGGAATTGGCTTGGTTACGTCGCGGCGCACCAGCGCGAACCAGTAAGCCTAAATTCCGCATCGACGCTGCTAATGAATTGATCGAAAACGAACCTCCCCCACGTAACAATGTTGAACTCCTGGCGTTTGCGAATGCTCGACTAGGTAAAACCGTTTACGAACTTCACAATGCAACCATCCAAGTTGGCGATCGTGACCTTTTCAAAGGCTTGGACTGGAACGTTGGCCCGGGAGATCGTATTGGTATCGCAGGCGTAAACGGCGCCGGTAAAACTACGTTGCTTAAGGTCTTAACAGGCCAACTCAATATTGTTGCTGGAAAGCTAGTTACTGGAACCACAGTTAAAGCTGCGTTCCTGTCACAGCACTTAGAAGAACTCAATCCAAAGTGGCGAGTCCTTGAAGCCATTGAGCACATATCGACACACGTTGAGATTGGCAAAGGTAAATCCTTAAGTGCTTCGCAGCTCGGTGAACGACTTGGTTTTGGATCAGATGCGCAATGGACTCCTGTTGGAGATCTTTCAGGTGGTGAGCGTCGTCGCCTGCAACTAACTCGCCTACTTATGGGTGGGCCAAACGTCTTGATTCTCGATGAGCCAACCAATGACTTTGATGTTGAAACCCTGGCGGCCCTGGAAGACCTTCTAGATAGCTTTGCTGGCACGTTGCTTGTGGTTTCCCACGATAGATACTTCCTAGAGCGCGTTTGCGACACTTTTGTTGGCGTTATGGGTGATGGTTCACTCCGCAACCTTCCAGGCGGCCTAGAAGAGTACCTAAAGCTTCGTAAAGCCCAACCTGATGAACCAACAGCATTTACTCAAGATGTCTCTGCGCCCAAAGCAGAGTTAACTGCGACTCAAAAGCGTGACTTGCAAAAAGATTTACAGCGCATTGAACGCTCGATTGCAAAGCTTGATGTTTCGATTAAGGAAATTCTAGGTGAAATGGAAACTCATTCATCGGATTTCGAAAAGGTTGCTACTTTGAATGACGATTTGCAGCCTTTGATTGCTGAAAAGGAAGAGCTCGAAAATCGCTGGGTGGTACTCAGCGAAGATCTTGATTAGTGTTTGACTTTCTCTTGCCGCAGCACTAACCAAACACCAAGCACTGCGATGGCCATACCTAGGGCACCTACCGAATTAATGTGTTCGTTAAAGAATATGAAACCGAATGTTGCCGCTAACGGTGTTCCTAAGTACAACAGGCTAGATACAGATCCAGCGGATCCCTTGCGAAGTAAATAGAACAGCAGAACTACCGAACCGATTGAAACTCCGAGAACAATCCAAAGCAAAACCGCAATGAACTGCATCGACCATTCGATGACTAACGATTCTGTG
>JALRCB010000229.1 GCA_023257525.1 Candidatus Nanopelagicales bacterium | reverse complement strand
GGGTGTAGTCAAGGCCGAGCTCGGGATCCATCGCTGCCTCGTGGGACCCGGCGTACGCAATGACGAAGGCGAAGGTCGGAGGCGCAACGACATCGGCATAGCCGAGAGCCCGCGCGGCTACCACATCGTGGTACGCCGGATTGGCATCGCCGATCGCGGTCGCGAACTCGCGCACCTTCTCGCGCCCCACGAGGTAGGGCGCGGTCGGCGGGTAGGACCGACCGACGAGTGCGGCGTTGAGGGCCATCGCCGGAAGGACTAGCGAGTCTCTTTGTGCACCGTGTGCTTATTGCACGTGGGGCAGAACTTCGACATCTCCATGCGATCCGGATCGTTGCGCCGGTTCTTCTTGGTGATGTAGTTGCGGTTCTTGCAGTCCTGGCACGCCATGGTGATCTTCGGACGTACGTCTGCTGACTTGCTGGCCATGTGGGCCCTCCTGTCGTGCCGGTGGTGGCAGGTGCTCGAGCCGTAGCGGAGGCCGGACTTGAACCGGCGACACAGCGATTATGAGCCGCTTGCTCTACCAACTGAGCTACCCCGCCGCTGGTGGGACGACCGTCATCATCCCACCGACTCCCCGGAGGGAGACTCGAGCCCCTTCCGGGAATCGGACCCGGTACCTCGCCCTTACCAAGGGAGCGCTCTACCAATGAGCTAAAGGGGCAGATAAGCCTGCCGATCGTACACAAGCCTGATCGTGCGCTGGAAATCGGCTGACCTGACCCCGCCAAGCAGGTGCCACATGGCTGGCCAGGGGGTTGACTGGTCCCATGACGAGTGACGCATCGACCAAGATCCCTACCGACTGGGGCATGAATGACCTGCCGGACCTCTCCGGCCGGACCGCCATCGTGACCGGATCGACGTCCGGGATCGGCG
>JALRCB010000228.1 GCA_023257525.1 Candidatus Nanopelagicales bacterium | reverse complement strand
AAATATATGTTGCTGCTACAAGTACGTCCGCTTTCGAATTTGGTGCGAATTTGATTACTTCTGGAGTGAC
This sequence comes from Candidatus Nanopelagicales bacterium, assembly GCA_023257525.1. Lineage (GTDB taxonomy): Bacteria > Actinomycetota > Actinomycetes > S36-B12 > UBA5976 > UBA5976. The sequence continues at coordinate 827 of JALRCB010000228.1, read as the reverse complement.
TCCTAGTTACCGAGTTATGCAGAATAACTTTAAGAAAATTGGAGATTCCAGTTGGACGAACAACTATGGATTTTTAATCATCGGGACTATAAAAACCTTAGGCAGCGCCCAAACTTTTTCCGTAAGAATTATTGACAGATTGGCCGATACTGGCGGAAGTCCGATGGTCTTTAGTGGCACCGCTTACATCGCCAAGGTGGGAGCTATTAATTAAAGATATGGAGCGGGTGACCGGGATCGAACCGGCATGGCCAGCTTGGAAGGCTGGGGCTCTACCATTGAGCTACACCCGCGAGTGGTGCGGAGGCTGAGCGTACAGGGTGTGTAACCGAGAGTAAAAAATTCGTCTAGACTTCCGCTTGCGCCTCGGGGCGTAGCGTAGTGGCTAGCGCGCCTGCTTTGGGAGCAGGAGATCGGGAGTTCGAATCTCCCCGCCCCGACCAGTTTCACTTAACTAGATGTGTAGCTGCATTGACCAATTAGGAGCATTTCGTGAAAAGCACGGTCGAGACACTTTCTCCAACTCGCGTTCGTTTAGATGTCGAAGTTCCTTACGGCGAGCTTGGTAAATATGTCGATGCTGCATATAAGAAGGTAGCTGCATCAGTAAACATCCCTGGATTCCGCAAGGGCAAAGTTCCAAATGCCATGATCGACCAGAGAGTTGGTCGCGGGACAGTTCTAGATGAAGCAATCAACGTAGCGATTCAGGATTTCTACGTGGCAGCAGCTCGCGAAAACCAGGTTTTGGTTGTGGGTCGTCCAACTGTAGATGTCAAAGAATTTGTAGATAAGGAAAAGCTCAGCTTCTCTATCGAAGTAAATGT
>JALRCB010000227.1:612-899 GCA_023257525.1 Candidatus Nanopelagicales bacterium | reverse complement strand
AAAGCAGTAATAGCAGCGCCAATTAGCGCCGCGCCGCCTAATAGATATCCCTTCATGCCACCGGCATTAAGTGCAACTTCTATTAATTTATCTTTCGAATAGAAACCTGCAAAAGGTGGCACGCCAATAATTGCTAGATAACCAAAGCCAAAGGTAATTGCAGTAATTGGCATGAACTTTCGAAGTGCACCATATTTGCGCATATTTACTTCATCGTTCATTCCATGCATCACCGAACCGGCACCAAGGAACATTCCTGCCTTAAAGAAGCCGTGAGTTAATAAGTG
>JALRCB010000227.1:0-602 GCA_023257525.1 Candidatus Nanopelagicales bacterium | reverse complement strand
ATGGTTGATGCTGCAAGTGCTTTCTTGATGTCATCTTTAGCCGTACCAACTAACGCTCCAAATAGAAGCGTAATGGCACCAACTACAGCGACGGCAGTCTGCGCATTAGGAGCTAAATCAAAAATAAAATTTGATCGAGTAATTAAATAGACACCCGCAGTAACCATGGTTGCCGCGTGAATAAGAGCCGACACAGGTGTTGGGCCAGCCATCGCATCACCAAGCCATGCTTGAAGTGGGAATTGAGCAGATTTACCAGTTGCGGCAATTAGCAACATGATTCCTATTGCAGTCAGCGCTGCGGTGGATGCATGATGCGCGTGTTTTTCAATCTCTTCAAATGAAATTGCCCCGAAGGTTACGAATGCAATCATGATTGCAAAAGAGAGCCCCATGTCACCGATGCGGTTCATGACGAATGCTTTTTTAGCTGCAGTCGCATAAGCTGGTTTTTGATTCCAGAAACCAATTAGTAGATATGAAGCAAGTCCAACGCCTTCCCAACCTACATATAGATTTAAATAAGAATCGCCTAACACCAGAAGCAACATCGCAGAGATGAAGAGGTTTAGGTATGCAAAGAAGCGACGACGATCTAAATC
>JALRCB010000226.1 GCA_023257525.1 Candidatus Nanopelagicales bacterium | reverse complement strand
GAAAAAGTTTTCGGCGTACTTCGCCAGCCATATGTTGAAGATCTTGCAAACTGGTCACGTCGTTTTAAGGCAAACACTGAGAAGCTTTCATCAGGTGATGTAATCAAGGTTTCTGAAGTTGTTCGCGACCTATGGCGCCGTAGCCAAAAGAAACCATTATCAACTGGCGAAAAGAGCATGCTTGCTCGCGCTCGCACCCAGTTGATTAGCGAAATTGCATTAGCTGAAAAAACTAATGAGGTTCGCGCCGAGGAAGTCCTCGACGAGGTATTGGCCTCCTAATGTCAACTGCCGCTACTGGACGAGTGGCGGCAATTATTCCTGCCGCTGGATCAGGCGTTCGCTTAGGTGCGGACGTTCCGAAAGCATTCCTTGCTTTAGGTGGTCTGTCGTTACTTACTCGTAGCGCATTAGCAATGAGTTCAGTCGCCGACGTTTTGATTATTGCTGCTCCGGCAGATGCATTAGATGAAGCCAGCGCGCAACTAGCTCAAGTTGATGCTGAGATTCATATCGTTGCCGGTGGGGAACATCGCCAAGAGTCAGTTGCAAATGCCTTACGTATGGTTCCCGAAGATGTCTCAGTTGTTTTAGTCCACGATGCAGCTCGACCACTTGTGCCAATTGAAGTGACACAGAATGTGGTTGCCGCAGTTCGCAATGGTGCCAAGGCAGTTATCCCAGTGCTCTCACTTGTGGACACGATCAAGCGCGTAAACAACAACGGGATTGCAATCGAAACCGTTGATCGAAATCAACTGCGAAGAGTTCAAACTCCACAAGGTTTTGATCGAGCAACTTTAGATTTCGCATATCAAAATCCAGAAGTAGTTGCCACTGATGACGCGGGATTGATGGACGCCCTCGGGATTGTGGTTCTTACCGTGGCCGGTGACGAACGCTCATTGAAAATTACAACGATGGCTGACGTAAAGCACGCATTGAGT
>JALRCB010000225.1 GCA_023257525.1 Candidatus Nanopelagicales bacterium | reverse complement strand
CCTGTGGCGGTCCTGTTACGTTCCAACAAGGATGAGTTTGCCATAAATAGCGGGTTTCCAGCAAATTTCCCGCAGAATGCCACGAATCATTGGGTGCATATATATGCTTAGAGCACCAACTAATGAAAGCTTCCCCATGACAACCGCTGACCCGCAACTGAATAAAGTGCGGCTTGGCAATCCCCGAGTCACCGGCAAGGAACAGTTCTATACGCCTCCAGACGTAGCTGATCGCATTTTGCGAAATGTAAAGAAGCGAATTGGTGACTTGTCTGATCAAGTTCTGCTCGAGCCAGCAGGCGGAACCGGAGCATTCATTGAGGCAGCGCGCTCCCATGGACTCACCAAAGTGATCAGCTTCGACATCGAACCGCATCACAAAAAGATTGTGCTTGGAGATTTCCTGGATCAAGAAATTGCGAAAACTGGTTTACTCACTATCACTAATCCCCCATTTGGACGCAACAACTCATTGTCAATTCCGTTCTTTAATAAGGCAGCGCAAGTTTCAGATCTAATTGTTTTCATTGTGCCTAGGTCCTGGCGCAAATGGTCAGTGCAAAATCGTCTGGATCAAAACTTTCACCTGGTTCGAGACGATGACTTAACAATTAACTACGTGGATGTAAATGGGCAGGATTCACACGCAAAAGATCGATTGCGGACATGCATTCAATACTGGGAGCGAAAATCAAAACTTCGCCCAATCGTGAAAGTCAAAGACATGGGAATCATCGAACGATCGACACCAGAACTGGCTGACGCAGCAATGACGCTCTTTGGATACAACTGCGGAAAACTCACAACGGACTTTGAACGCAGGAAAGTTACCACTCAGATGTATTTGAACTTCAAACATCCACGAGCCAAGAAGGCAATTGAGAATTCAGATTTTTCCAAGTTCTATATGAATACCGCGTACACAGAGGCACTTTCGTTACCTGAAATCAACTATGTTC
>JALRCB010000224.1 GCA_023257525.1 Candidatus Nanopelagicales bacterium | reverse complement strand
GCAAGTCACGACGGTAAAGCGGATGTTGCTATTTGTGAGATCGGTGGAACTGTTGGCGACATTGAGTCCCTACCATTTCTTGAGGCTGCAAGGCAGATGAGCTTGCGTTTGCCTCTTCACGACTGCGCCTTTGTGCATTTGACTCTGGTGCCATACATCAACAGCGCTGGCGAGTTAAAAACCAAGCCTACACAACACTCAGTACAAAAGTTACGCGAGATTGGCATCATGCCAACCGTATTACTTTGTCGTGCTGATCGCCCGATTCCAGAAGATGAACGCGCGAAGATTTCACTATTCTCAAATGTCCGTGAAGAAGCAGTTATTTCGGTATGGGATGTAGATACGATTTATAAGATTCCTGAAATGCTGCATGCACAGGGTATGGATGATTTGATTTGCCGTCAATTAGATCTCAAGGCAAAGCCTGCCGATCTTTCTGTATGGGCAAATTTAGTTTATGAGTTAGCCAATCCTAAACATGAAGTGACTATCGGCATGGTCGGCAAGTATGTAGAGTTGACGGAGTCTTACAAGTCTCTGATCGAAGCATTACGTCATGCTGGCATTCATACTCATACACGCGTCAATATCAATTACATTGATTCTGAAGACATCGAAAAGAATGGTGTTGGTTGTTTGCAAGATCTAGATGCCATATTGGTTCCAGGCGGCTTTGGTAAGCGGGGCACAGAAGGCAAGATTGCTGCCATTCGTTATGCCCGTGAAAATAATGTCCCTTACTTGGGTATCTGCCTTGGAATGCAGCTGGCTGTAATTGAATTTGCTCGCCATGTTGCCAACCTTACTAAGGCTAACAGTACCGAATTTGATTCACAAGCCGAGCAACCCGTTGTCGCCCTTATTACTGAGTGGCTTGATAGGGAAGGGCGTGTTGAGAAGCGCACTAATGACTCTGATCTGGGCGGCACTATGCGCCTGGGTTCACAGCGTTGCCCTGTAAAAGCAGGAACTTTGGCTCATCGTATTTACGGTGCTGAAGTGAATGAACGTCATCGCCATCGCTATGAAGTAAACAACACCTACGTTCCCCAATTGGAGCAGTCTGGCTTAATTATTTCTGCCAGAACACCAAATGAAGAATTACCAGAAA
>JALRCB010000223.1 GCA_023257525.1 Candidatus Nanopelagicales bacterium | reverse complement strand
AAAGCAATTAAATCAACGTCACCTTTTTCCAAGGCAGCTTCGGCACTTTGTCGATTAAAACCTCCTGCGGCAATAATCGTGCCCTGAAAAACTTTACGGAATAAAGTTTTAAAACTCTCAGCTTCAATAGGTGCTGTTTCATAAGTAGGTTGATAGTACAAATGAACGTATGCTAATTCACGTTGCCCAAGAGCCAATGCAATATTTTTCCACGTGTCAGCTTCCCCTTCATAAGCTGCAAGGTCATAAATACGTCCAAATGGTGAAAGACGTACAGCAACTTTATCATTACCAATTTCTTGCGAGATAGCATCGATCGTTTCAAAAAGGAAACGTTGGCGATTTTCAACAGAGCCACCATATTCATCGGTACGGTTATTTAATTCAGTACTGAGGAACTGATCAAAGATAAATCCATTTGCGGCCATAATTTCTACGCCATCAAAACCAGCCTCTATAGCCAGACGTGCAGATTTAACAAAATCTTTAGTGACACGTTTAACTTCTTCAGTTTCTAGTGCTCTAGGAATGCTTGGTGTAACCGCACTAGGTTCTCCAGAATCAGAATACGCAAATACTGTAGTGTTAGTTGCTGGAATAGTTCCAGATGATACTGGTGCTTGATTTTCAGGTAGCACTGAAACATGTGACATTCGTCCCACATGCCAAAGTTGAGCAAAAATACGTCCACCTTTTGCATGCACTGCATCTGTAACTTTGCGCCATCCATGCATTTGCGCTTCATTATATAAACCTGGGGTATATAAATAACCACGCCCTTCTTCTGATACAGGTAAACCCTCAGTAATGATTAGACCCGCTGAAGCTCGTTGAGAGTAATAAAGTGCAACTAGCTCATCTGCCACATCATTTAATGTCCGAGTACGGGTCATTGGTGCCATTACTACACGGTTTTTTAATTGAATATCCGCCAAATTATGGGGAGTGAATAATTTATTCATCATATACCTCAAGAAAGATTTACAAATAATTTAAGCAATTTCTTTGACCACACTCATCAATCTGACAATGAATGACACAGGTCGATAACCTGTTTCTAAAAGATAGAAAAATTCGTATTTTGTTATCCCTATTGCGCAACAGATAAGATAGTGACACGATATCAACCAACTAATCGGTAGGCAATAGTGTTTTTAAT
>JALRCB010000222.1 GCA_023257525.1 Candidatus Nanopelagicales bacterium | reverse complement strand
AGTCCTTGAAGTGGCGGAACGATTTCTTCGCGGAGTTTGCCATCGCTTACCTTTCGGTAAATCCCAAAAGCCACAGAGAGGGCAAGAACGGCAAGCAGAACATAGGCACCGCTCGACATCCGCACTCCTTATTAATTAGGTAGTACGAACTTAGGCGAATCTGGAACTTTCGCCAACTTGGTGTCTTACTGCGAGGCTTTTGCAATAACCAGTTACGAGCCTGCGGTTACTTGGAACCTGTCCTATGGTTGGGGCATGTCGGGAACCACAGTTCTTATCAAGCGCCGAGTCGTTGATTACGGTCGCCTTGGTTCCTCGATGTGTATGTGCGCTTGATCCTGCAGTCCCAATAGCGGCTGCCATGTAATCAAAGCCAAGCTAATTCGGAACTGAAAAGGAAATCTAATGAGCAAGCAAATCGATCCACGCGGACCACGTTTTGGTGCTGCCATCACGACAGTCGTGCTAGCTGTAATTTTGCTGACTATTCCAACAAGCCTTGCAACCGTACTGTTGGGAATTCAAACAGTTGTGTTTGCGCTGGGTGCTTTCGTGGGATTGCACGCTCAGCCTTATGGAATCATTTACCGCAAGTTAGTGTTGCCGCGAATTGCTAAGCCAACAGTCTTAGAAGCAGTTGAGCCACCGCAGTTCGCGCAGTTCGTTGGATTTCTTTTTGCAGCGACCGGCTTGATCGCACTTCTTGCTGGCGCTGAATTGGTAGCAACAGTTGCAGTCGGCTTTGCATTGGGTGCAGCGTTTTTGAATGCAGCCTTCAACTTCTGCCTGGGTTGCGAAATGTATCTAATTGGCAAGCGAATCTTTTCCTAAACAATACTTAAATACAAACAAGGAGTAATAATGAGTAACCAAGCACTAGTAGATGCCGAATGGGCACTGGCGCATTTAAATGATGCGAAAGTAGTTTTTGTCGAAGTTGACGAAGACACCGAGGCATACGCAGGCAATCACATTAAGAATGCGATTGCACTTAACTGGAAGACTGATCTGCAAGATCCAGTTCGCCGTGACTTTGTAAACAAAGAACAGTTCGAGGCTTTGCTAAGTGCCAAGGGTATTTCAAACGATGACACTGTTGTGCTTTACGGCGGAAACAACAACTGGTTTGCTGCCTACGCATACTGGTACTTCAAGCTTTATGGTC
>JALRCB010000221.1 GCA_023257525.1 Candidatus Nanopelagicales bacterium | reverse complement strand
GCCGTGCACGTATTGGCACTCCAATGCCGAAGTGTCTGGCGGTGCAATCTTTGACTGGGGCAGTCACTTTATTGATCAAATTTTGTCGATTGTGCCGTCGCAAGTCGCGCATGTCTCTGGTTTAAATCAAAAGCGGGTTTGGGATCACGTCACAAATGCTGATCATGCACAGGTAACCATCAATTTTGCTGATGGCGTGCTTGCAACTTTTGTGAATTCAGATTTAGCTGCTGCTCGTAAGCCTAAGTTCTTCGTACTTGGCACCAAGGGCGCCATTGTTGGCAACTGGGATACCTCAGCAGGGGATTCGGTTGCTGACTTACCTGCAATCATCACCTTGAATCGCGCAGACGGCAGCTCGGAAGTAATTCCGTTTGTCTCAACAACACCATTTTTATTCCATGCTTCGCTTGCAAAGTTCCTAGCGGATGGCACACCAATGACTGTTGAAGCGAAACAATCACGCGATGTTGTAGCAATCATGCAGGCTGCCGAAGAGTCAGCGCTGCAAAATGGAATTCCAGTTAGCCCAAGCCTGCTTCGCTCATGACAATTCGTTGGGGATTTCTTGGAGCCAGCTGGGTTGCCTCCACTGCGTTGGTCCCTGCCGTTGCGGATGCCGATAACGCAACCCTTTATGCCGTTGCAAGTCGCGATCCAGAACGCTCCCAAAAATTGAATCCAACTAAAGTTCATGCGAGTTACGAAGACTTAATTTCTGATCCCGAAATTGATGCGGTTTACATTTCACTTGCAAATCATCTCCACTTGGAATGGGCAACTAAGGCGCTGAATGCCGGCAAACACGTTTTATGTGAAAAGCCACTTGCAACAAGTTATGCCGAAGCAAAGGTGATGTCAGATGCCGCCGCAGCAAATGACAAGTTATTAGTTGAAGCCGTTTGGACTCGTTGGCATCCAAGGTTTGAGCGAATGGTCGAACTAGTTCGTAATGGAGATATAGGCGAGCTTCGAAACATTGAATCTGCTTTTACCTTCACAACCACCTTCACCGAAAACTATCGCTTAATACCTGAAATGGGTGGCGGCAGTTTGTTGGACGTCGGCCCCTATCAGGCTCACATTTGGGCTGCGCTTACTCCCAAGGATGCCGATTTAAAGATTCAATCTGCCGTTGCCAATCTTGGTCCAACCGGAATCGACTTAACCACGCAAGTTAT
>JALRCB010000220.1 GCA_023257525.1 Candidatus Nanopelagicales bacterium | reverse complement strand
GTGATTTTGGAAACTGCGGCACTAACCGATGAGCAGATTGCCAAGGCCTGCCAACGCTGCGAAAGTGCCGGAGCTGATTTCGTAAAGACTGCTACTGGCTTTCATCCAGCTGGCGGCGCTGATTTGCGAGCCATCAAGATCATGCACGAAACCGTTGGTGGCCGATTAGGTGTTAAAGCATCTGGCGGCATTCGAGATATTGCGTTTGCGACCGAGTTAATAAACGCGGGAGCCACTCGTCTAGGACTTTCCAGTTCTCGCGCAATCCTTGATGGCGTTACTGCAACCGGAAGTTACTAAGAACCAACCTGTTCACGAAGTCTGGCGTAACCAGGCTTGATGATGTGATTGATGATGTCCAAACGTTGATCAAACGGTAAGAATGAACTCTTCATGCCGTTTACTGTCAACCATTCCAGATCCCGCAGTGAATAATCGAATGCCTCAACCAGAGATGTCATCTCAGCAGACATTGAAGTGTCAGACATCAAACGATTGTCAGTATTCAAGGTAACTCGGAAATTTAGTTTGCGAAGCAAACCAATTGGGTGTTCAGCAATGCTGGCAGCAGCGCCAGTATCAACATTTGATTTAGGGCATAGTTCCAACGGAATTCGACGATCACGTACGTAAGCAGCTAAGTCGCCAAGTGTTACGGTGCCATCAGGATTAACGGTTACATCGTCAATGATTCGAACTCCGTGACCAAGACGTTCGGTGCCACAGAATTGAATTGCTTCCCAGATACTTTTCAAACCAAATGCTTCACCAGCATGAATTGTGAAGTGCGCATTATTGCGTTGTAAGTACTGGAAGGCTTCAATGTGTTCTGTCGGAGGATAACCTGCTTCTTTACCTGCAATGTCGAAACCAACAACACCGCGATCGCGATATTCAACAACAAGCTTGGCAATTTCTAGTGACACATCAGCCATGCGCATTGCAGTTAACAAAGCAACGACTCGAATCGTTTTGCCTGCTGCTTTTGCCGCTGCTTCACCTTGAGCAAAACCAATCAACACGTTGTCAATAACTTCTCGGTAGCTCAAACCTTTTGCAGTGTGTAGTTCTGGCGCAAATCTAATTTCGGCGTAGACCACACCGTCTTCGGCAAGATCTTGTGCGCATTCACTTGCTACCCGTTGCAACGCATCTGGAGTTTGCATAACACCGACGGTGTGAGCAAAAGTTTCTAAGTA
>JALRCB010000021.1 GCA_023257525.1 Candidatus Nanopelagicales bacterium | reverse complement strand
GTCATACCTTGCGGTGAAACAGTGCTACTGAATTGTTCGATTACGGCTTCAGTGCAAACTGTGATTTCAGCACCGGATTCTTCAATGACGGAAACAATCTCGGCGTAACGATCAAATGCTTCTTGCGTTAGGAATAATTCTTTTACTTTGCCGGCAGTAGCTGCTTCGCGACAAGCTTGCGGACCTTCGGCCAAAAACAGGCCATCAGATTCTCTAAAGCCACGCTTTAAAAGACGACGTGCGCGCGCCACTTTCGGCGCGCGCACGTTCGTTAGAACTTCGCTTGATTGCACGATTAGGCAGAAGCCTTTGGTGCAGCTTCAGCTGGTAATGCTTTTGCAGCAGTCTGAACCAAAGAAGCAAATGCCTTTGGATCATTAACTGCCATCTCTGCAAGCATGCGGCGATCTACTTCGATCTCTGCAAGCTTTAGACCCTGGATCAAACGGTTGTAGGTCATGCCGTTGGCACGAGCTGCAGCGTTGATGCGCTGGATCCAAAGACGACGGAAGTCGCCCTTACGGGAACGACGGTCGTTGTAGGCGTAAACCATCGAGTGCGTAACTTGTTCCTTGGCCTTGCGGTACAACCGGGAACGCTGTCCACGGTAACCACTGGCTTGCTCAAGTACTTCACGACGCTTCTTTTGAGCATTAACGGCTCTCTTCACACGTGCCATGACAAATCTCCTCTTCTATAACAAACTGCTGCGACTTAACGGCCGAGTAGCTTGTTTGCTTTCTTTGAATCAGCTGGGGACAGGACCTGGTCTACAGAGAGACGACGCGTGCGACGGCTCGACTTGTGTTCCAGAAGGTGGCGCTTATTTGCCTGTTCCTTCATCAACTTGCCGGATCCGGTTACGCGGAAACGCTTCTTGGCACCACTGTGGGTCTTATTCTTTGGCATGTTTCTCTCCTGCCTGTCTTTGCTTGTCTTGGGTAAGACAAGAAGTTTGGTTACTTCTTTGTTTCCTTAGAAGTCTTTTTTGCTGGCGCCTTCTTGGCCGCTGGCTCTTTCTTTGCAGCTACTTTCTTTGCTGCCACCTTTTTGGCTGGCTTAGCTTCAGCAGTTTTTGCTGCTGCTTTCTTAGCGGCGGGCTTAGCTTCAGCGGTCTTCTTAGCTACTGCTTTCTTAGCAACTGGCTTTGCTTCGGCGGCTTGCACTTCAACAACCGGAGCTGGTACAGCTACTGGCGTCTCTATTACCGAAGCTGGAGCTTCAACTACTGGAGTTGCTGCAACTGGAGCTTGCGCTACTGGAGCTTGCGCTACTGGAGCTTGATATTCAGTTTTAGCTGGGGCAGGCTTTGCAGCTTTGCCACCAGAAGTTTTACGAGCTGGTGCAAGCACCATGGTCATGTTGCGACCGTCTTGCAAAGGTGAGGATTCGATAACGGCACTTTCACCGATGTCGGTCGCTAACTTTTGCAACAACTTGTAACCCAGTTCTGGACGAGACTGTTCACGACCACGGAACATGATTGTGATCTTGACTTTGTCGCCCTGTGAAAGGAACCGTTCGATGTGACCCTTTTTGGTCTCATAGTCATGCTGGTCAATCTTTGGACGTAACTTCATTTCCTTGATGACTGTGTTGACTTGGTTCTTTCGTGCTTCACGAGCTTTAACGGCTGCTTCGTACTTGAACTTGCCGTAGTCCATAATTTTGCAAACTGGAGGCTTGGCTTCAGGTGCAACTTCTACAAGATCAAGATCGGCTTCAATTGCCAATCGCAATGCATCCTCGATACCGACAATGCCGATCTGCTCTCCAGCAGCTCCGACAAGACGTACTTCGGGCACACGAATCCGCTCGTTGATGCGGGGTTCGATACTGATAAGTCCTCCTGTTGTCGACGGGCTACAAACAAACAGGGTTCAACTGGATATGCACGAGTGTGCACACATCGCTGTTGCGATGTTTCCAGACCAACTCGACACCCTTAAGGGCGATGCGAGTGGGAACAATGTCCGCTTGTGTGACCTAGTAATCCGAGAACTACCGGGTCGGTCAGGTACGAGTTTAACGGGAAGGCGGCAAAGACTCATAATCCAAAGGGTTTGAGTAGAAAACCCCTTGATTTACTAGTTATTTGAGATTGCCACTTCAAGTGGGCGATCTAGCAGGGCGTTTAGGTCACTGCCTGCGATTACTTCGGTAATAGCGGTGCCAAGGGTGGCAATTGGCTCGCTGATCGCCAATGTGATCGTGACTTCCTCATCAGTGTCATCCCAATGCGCCGAACTTACGCCTGGCAATTGCGCTAACTGGGCCACGACTTCATCCAAGGTGTCATCCAAAAGGGCCTCGCGATTTGGGCCAATGGCGAGCAGTGAAAGCAAAGTTCCATCGATTGCAGTTGGAACTGGTCCCCCAACATCGATGATCAAGGCATCAAGTCCCTGCTCAAGAGCGCTTTGTGCCACAGTGAAAGCAACCCGTGGAATTGGCCTGGCCGATTCATCCCAGGCTTCCAAGCTGTCCGAACCGGAAAAAGCTAGTAGGGCGCGACGGCCATCAGCCGAATGAAATTCAACTGAAGTCATGTGGCTATCTTTTTCAACGCCTTCTTCCATGGAATCTAATTCAGCAACTACCGGTACAAGCAGTCGAGCGTCCATCAAAGCGTCAAGTAAGTTTCGTGCGGATTCGGCAGTGGCGCTTTGTGCGTAGTTGCGCAGTACTGAACGAATGTATGGATCAGGTGAACCATCATCATTTGCAAAATCAGATTCGGGAAGTTCAGCTCCCGTAAAGTCAGTTGCCATATGAATTAGATTCGGCAAGCGTGAATGTCAGTAACAATGACTCCGCGCGCACCTAAGTCATAAAGTTCATCCATCACTGCGTGAACTTGCTTGCGCGGAACCATCGCACGAACTGCCGACCACGCTGAATCATGTAGTGAAGAAACAGTTGGTGATTCAATTCCAGGTGTAATTACACAAGCCTTTTCAACCAAAGTGTTTGGAATGTCGTAATCAACTAAGACATAAGCGCGCGCAGTAATAACACCTTGCAAACGTCGAACGAAAACATCTACTGCATTTTGATCTTCGATGTTGTTGCGGGAAATCAAAACTGACTGGCTTTTGAAGATTGGATCTCCAATAATTTCTAGGCCGGCTTGCTTCAAGGTAGTTCCAGTTGCCACTACGTCGGCAACAGCATCGGCGACACCAAGACGGACGGCGTTTTCAACAGCGCCATCAAGTGTTACGACTTCGGCTGACAAGTTTTGTTTAGTCAGCCAGTTGTTCAAAATTGTTGGGTAACTGGTTGCGATGCGCTTTCCTGCAAGATCGCTAGCAGCTTTGGCTGTTCCTTGCGGCGCAGCTAGGCGGAATGTGGATGGCGCAAAACCAAGTTCCAAAATTGTTGTGGCCTGCGAACCTGAGTCTGCGAGTAAATCTTCGCCAGTGATTCCAACATCTAGGGTGCCGCGACCTACATAGGTTGCAATGTCACGCGGCCGTAAGAAAAAGAATTCAACGTCATTTTCTGGATCTTGAACTACTAGTTCACGACTGTTGGCAGCTGCGGCATAGCCAGCCTCACGCAACATGTCACGGGCTGGATCAGAAAGCTGACCTTTGTTTGGAACGGCAACGCGCAACATGATTACAACTTTCGATACACGTCATCAAGTGAAACATCACTTGCGATCATGAGGGCTTGAGTCCAATAAATCAATTGTGAAATTTCTTCGGCAGCGCGCTCTTTGTTTTCGTGCTCTGCGGCCATCCATGCTTCAGCTGCTTCTTCAACAACTTTCTTGCCAACTGTGTGAACGCCTTGGGAAATCGCCGTAACGGTTCCAGAGTTGGTATCGCCCGCGGCAACCTTGGAGGTTAGCTCAGCAAATAGGTCATCGAATGTCTTCACACAAGCAAGTTTAGTCGCCGTGAATAGTGCGCAGGACCGTCCAAGTATTCATGGCCGCACTCGCTGCTTCGGCGCCCTTGTCTTCAGAACTACCAGGAAGCCCAGCCCGATCTAAGGCTTGGGCTTCATCGTCACAAGTCAAAACACCAAAGCCCATTGGGACTCCAGTGTCGAGGGCAGCGCGGGTCAAACCATCGGTAGCGGCAGAGCAAACGTAATCAAAATGCGGAGTGCCACCTCGAATTACAACGCCAAGGGCTACAACTACGTCGGCTCCGGATAGGGCTGCTGCCTTAGCTGCAATAGGAAGTTCGAAAGTACCTGGGACACGATGAATCTCAGGGGTAATTCCGGCGCCTTCAATGATGTTGCTAGCACCAGCGATCAAGCCGTCCATGATTTGGGTGTGCCACGAGGAAGCAACGATTACAACGCGGGAGCCATTGAATCCATTAACTACTGATTCTGGGATTCCAGCGCGACTCATTTAACGTCTCCGAAATGCAGATTGTGACCCATGGAGTCACGCTTTGCAGTTAAGTACGCCATGTTGAAATCATTTGGTTCAATTTCGATTGGCACTTGCTCAGTAATCGTTAAGCCATAACCTTCAAGGCCAGCACGCTTAGTTGGATTATTTGTAAGTAAACGCATTGACTTAACGCCCATGTCAACCAAAATCTGTGCACCAGTTCCATAATCGCGGGAATCGGCAGGAAGTCCTAGATCTAGGTTCGCTTGCAAAGTATCGGCACCATCGTCTTGCAATGCATACGCGCGAAGTTTATGTAGCAATCCAATACCTCGGCCTTCATGGCCACGCATGTAAAGCACAATGCCGCGACCTTCTTCGGCGACTGCGCGCATTGCTGCCTTTAGTTGAGGACCACAGTCACAACGGAGTGAACCTAGGGCATCACCGGTTAAGCATTCGGAGTGAACGCGAACTAAAACATCTTCCCCATTGCCAAGGTCACCAATTCGCATGGCTACGTGATCTAGACCATCGAGAATTCCTTGGTAGCCACAAATATCGAAGACGCCAAACTCGGTTGGAAGTTGCGCTGTGGCCACTAACTCAACAAGTGATTCATTCTTGCGGCGGTAAGCAATCAAATCTGCAATAGAAATCATCATTAAGCCGTGAGTGTCAGCAAACTCGCGAAGTGCTGGAGCGCGCATCATTGAGCCATCATCATGGACTACTTCAGCAATAACACCAGCTGGACGCAATCCGGCTAAGCGCGCTAAATCAACCGCAGCTTCAGTATGACCAGGTCGACGAAGTACGCCACCTGGCATAGCGCGAAGTGGAAATACGTGGCCTGGACGAGTTAGTTCAAATGGCTCGGTTGCTGAGTCACAAAGCACGCGAATAGTTTTGGCACGATCAGCAGCGCTGATGCCAGTATCAATTCCGTCACGAGCGTCAACGCTTACTGAGTAAGCAGTGCCCTTACGGTCTTCATTGATGTGGGTCATTGGTGGCAGGCCAAGGCGATCTAGCGCTTCGCCTTCCATCGGCACGCAAATAACGCCAGATGTGTAGCGGTTCATGAAGCCGATGGCTTCTGGAGTTGCTTTTACGCCAGCCAGAATTAAGTCGCCTTCGTTTTCGCGATCTTCGTCGTCGACAACTACAACTTGCTTGCCTTCACGAATCGCAAGGATGGCATCTTCGATGGAATCTAGTCTGGTCATTGCGCAGCTACTAACTTCTCGACGTACTTTGCCAAGACATCAACTTCAAGATTCACGCGATCACCAATTTGGCGAATACCTAATGTGGTCTTTTCTAAAGTAGCGGGAATCAAGGAAACTGAAAAAGTTGTATCAGTTACCGAAGAAACCGTAAGTGAAGTGCCATCGATTGTGATGCTTCCCTTTTCAACGACGTATTTAAGTAATTCTTTTGGTGGCGTGATCGTTACAACGTCCCAGTTTTCGGAATGTTCACGTGCCGAAACTGCGCCAACTGCATCAACGTGACCTTGAACTAAATGTCCACCAAGACGAGTGGCAAGCGTGACGGGACGTTCCAGGTTTACTTGGGAACCTGCGAGCAAATCACCGATTGTGGTTCGGTTGATGGTTTCGCTCATCACGTCGGCGGTGAATTGGTCACCATTTTGTTCAGCAACAGTTAGGCACACGCCGTTCACGCAGATTGAGTCGCCCAAATTTGCATCACTAAGGACAGTTGGTCCCTCAATAGTTATGCGGATGGCGTTGTCCGGCAGAGCCTGAATCGCGGCAACGCGACCAAGTTCTTCGACAATTCCAGTAAACATGCTCCGCCTTAACGAGTAGTGAAGTGAACGAGTAGGTCTAATCCAACACGATCTACTTGGTATTCGGGAAATCGTGACGCATTAGCAAGGGTATTTACGCCAAAATTTCCAATTGCTGGCTTTCCAGATCCAAGGATCATAGGTGCCTGGAACCAGTAAACCTCATCAACAAGGTTTGCGCTCCATAGAGATTGTGAGACATGTGATCCAGCCTCAACTAAAACGCTATGCACGCCATGGCTTTGCCAAAGTTCTGTGATTACCTTCGAAAGATCTCCGGCCATTCGAATGGCAGGTTTTTCGCCAGCAAAGATTTGGGAATCAGCTGGAAGGTCGCGGTCGCCAACAATTACGCGAAGTGGCTGCTTGTCTGCTGGCAAGGAACGCACAGTTAGCAATGGATCGTCAGCTAACACGGTTCCAGTACCAGTCAGGATTGCCCCAACACTTGAGCGAATGTCTTGAACTAGCTCTCGGGCTGGTTCACCTGTGATCCATTTGCTGGAGCCATCATCAGCTGCAACAAAACCATCAAGTGTGGTTGCAGTTTTCCAAATCACCCAAGGACGATGGTTTTGCTGCGCAAAGTTCCAAGATGCATTTAGTGCTGTTGCCTGTTCTTGCAGCAAACCAACTTCGACTTCAACCCCAGCATCTTGCAAAGTTTTGACGCCACCGGACATTGCCTGGTGTGGATCAGTCTGTGCAATTACAACTTTGGTGATGCCGGCAGCAATAACAGCTTGCGCACAGGGACCAGTTTTACCTTGCGCGTTGCATGGTTCCAAAGTGCAATACAAAGTTGCGCCAACTGCTTTTGATCCGGCTTGGGCAATCGCCATAACTTCAGCGTGCGCAGTGCCACTTCCTTCGTGCCAACCTTCGCCAACGACGTTCCCGGCTGTGTCAACAATTACTGCGCCAACTCTTGGATTAACGTCACGTGACAAATCAACTTTGCCGGCAAGTTCAATCGCACGTGACATGAAGGTGTCGGAAGACATTAGTTTCCGCACCACCACGAGGCATCAGTTGCACCTTGTGCCTTTGCACGTAAGTTAGCGATTGCTTCTATTGGGTCAGCTGTGTTGTAAACCGCAGAGCCAGCAACAAATGTGTCTGCGCCAGCATCAGCGCACTGTTCGATGGTGCTTAAGGCAACGCCACCGTCAACCTGAATCCAAATATCTAGACCAAGGTTCTTAACAAGTTCACGAGCTCGCTTAATTTTTACCAATTGATCTGCCATGAAAGATTGTCCGCCAAAACCTGGTTCGACGGTCATGATCAAAATCATGTCTAGTTCTGGAAACAAATCTTCGTAGTGATCAAGTTTGGTTCCTGGCTTTATTGCCATTCCCGCGCGCGCTCCGTGATTACGAATATCTCGGGCAACTTGGCGCGGGTTTGTTGCAGCTTCAACATGGAAAGTTACGCTTTGCGCGCCTTGCTCGGCGTATCCCGGAGCCCAGCGATCGGCATCGTTGATCATTAAGTGGCAATCAACTGGGGTTGAAACTTCGCGAATGATTGATTCAACAACTACTGGGCCAATAGTCAGGTTCGGGACAAAGTGATTGTCCATGACATCAACGTGCAACCAGTCAGCGCCATCAGCAACCCGCTTACATTCAGCAACTAAGTTGCCAAAGTCAGCAGAAAGTATGCTCGGCGAAATTCGTAGACCCACGGCTTAAGCCTAGCCAAACCGCTCGGGCTATGCGGTCCTGCGCAATAACGCCAAGAACATGCCATCTGTGTGATGGACATCTGGACGAAGTCGCAGATTCATTGAGCCTTTGGGCAGGTTTAGTTGCGGCAGAACTGGCGATACATCCACGGTTTCAAAGTTCGGATTTCGCTTTAAGAAGTTGGCAACGATTGCGTCGGTTTCTGCCAAGTGCGGCGAGCAAGTTGCATAACCAACTACCCCACCAACGCGGACTAGTTCTCCAGCTTTTGCCAACAACTCTTGCTGTAAGGCAGTCAGCGGTGGGATGTCACTTGGTTGGCGACGCCATCTGGCTTCGGGGCGGCGGCGAAGTGCACCTAACCCAGTACATGGCGCATCAACCAGAATTCGATCAAACTGATGATCAGGATTGAATTCCCGCGCATCAGTTTCAATAATTTGATGGTCCCCTGGTGCATTCCACAATGAATTTGAAACTAAGTGGGCGCGAGCTGGAATTGGTTCTAGTGCAGTGAAGTCTGCGCCAGCTTCACTTGCAAGGCCGGCCAGGATTGCAGCTTTACCACCAGGTCCAGCACACATGTCTAACCAGTGAGTTTGCGTGCCTTCGATTTCAACGTTAGCTACTGCAAGTGCAACGAGTTGGCTGCCTTCATCTTGCACACCAATTCGGTTGTCTCGCACGGCATCAATGTCACCTGGGCGGGTTGACCATTTCTCGTCAGGTCCACTTGGGCGCAACATAGTTGCAGCGATCGGTGACCATCGACCTGGTTCAACATGCGGTAACTCAAGTAGCTCAGTCACATCTGCTTGACCAGGCTTTGCAACTAACGAAACTAGGGCTGGTTCATTTCCAGCCGCAAGAACTTCTTGAATTGAATCCAAGTCACACTTGTAAGCATCAGCCAGACTGCGAATTACCCAAACTGGATATGAATATTCAAGTGCTAATACTTCAACTGGAGTTTTACCTTCACTTAAAGTCTCTAGCCACTCTTCCCAAGTGCTGGCCGAGATTTTTCGCAGTACTGCGTTGACGAACTTAGATACGCCCATGCCAGCAACTTCACGAGCTAGCGTTACGGTCTCATCGACTGCAGCGTGAGCTGGAATTCGCATGAAAAGTAATTGATAGGCACCTACACGCAAGATGTTTCGAACTTTGCTGTCCATAGTGTCAGTGCGGGAAGCACAAGCATCGATTACTGCATCCAGGCTTCCCTGTCGTCGTAGAGCGCCATACGTAATTTCAGTTGCAAGTCCCGCATCTCGCGAAGATACCTTTAGCTCATCGAGCACTGCTGGCAAAACTAAATTGCTATAAGCATCTTTATCGTGAACGGCTTGGAGAACATCGAAGGCTGCGCGTCTAGTAGTGCCAGAATTACTCACTCAAACACCACTGCGGATTTTTGATTTCTAAACCAAGTTTTTGCATCTGTTAGATTCCGGCCTGCTTCTTGTACTTGATCCAGTGCAACAGCGTGACTGCCGGTACCAACTAGGACTTCTCCATCGCGCAGTTGCACTTCACCTGGTGCTAAATCTGTAATGTGCGGTGAAACTGTTACTGGTTGCAGCTTGATGCGAGTGTCGCCAAACATGGTCCAAGCGCCAGGGTCTTTGGTGACTGCGCGAATTCTGCGGTCAACGGCAAGGGCTGGATCACTCCAACGAACTTGAGCGTCAGCAACTGTGATCTTTGGTGCACTTGAAATGCCATCAATTGGTTGGTGCAACGGCAGTATCGAACCATTTTCAATTCCAGAAAGCGTGGCCAGCGCTAGCTGAGCACCTTCGATCGAAAGTCGATCTAACAATTCAGTTGCCGTTTCGCTCGGTGCGATCTGTGTAGTTAAGTGGGCCAGCATTGGGCCAGTGTCTAAACCTTCGTCAATGCGAAATGTTGTGACACCAGTGAATTCATCGCCACTCAAAATCGAATGCTGAACTGGTGCTGCGCCACGCCATTGCGGCAACAACGAAAAGTGAACGTTGATCCAGCCATGCTTTGGCACATCAAGTAGTTCTCTTGGCACCATGGCGCCAAATGCCACAACTAGTACACAGTCGACATCGGCGAACTTGTCTTTGTGTTCGGCTAAATGTGAAGTCTTAAGAACTGGAACGCCACTGACTCCAGCAACATCTGCTACTGGACTTGCAGTAAGAGTTCTACCTCTGCCAGCTGGTGCATCTGGACGAGTTACAACTAAAGCAACTTCATGATCAGATGCCAGTAGCGCAGTTAGCGTTGGCACGGCTGCAAGTGGCGTGCCCGCAAATGCGATCCGCACGTTACGAAAAACCGTTCATCATTGAGTGCGGGCTGACTTTGATGGTTGGTGACATATCGCCAAACCATTCCGTCTCGCGAATTGCTTTCATTGCTTCTTTGCGAGCTTCGGTATCAAGGCGGTCAATAAACATGACGCCATCTAAGTGATCGGTTTCGTGCTGGACGCAACGTGCCATTAGATCGCTACCGATAATAGTTACTGGCTCGCCATACATGTTCATGCCTTTAGCAACCACACTCATCGCACGCTTGGTATCAAAAGTTAAGCCCGGAATAGATAGACAGCCTTCTGGTCCATCTTGTTCTTCATCTGAAAGATCTAGGACTGGGTTAATTAGATGACCAACTTCGTCATCAACGTCATAAGTGAAAACTCGCAGCGAGACACCAATCTGAGGTGCTGCTAATCCAACGCCTGGGGCTTCTTGCATCGTGGCGGTTAAGTCAGCCACTAATTGGCGAAGTTCTTTATCAAAAGTTGTAACTTCAAGTGCAGGTGTGGTGAGCACTGGATCGCCGAACAACCGAACTGGCTTTACTGTCATGTCACACCTTCTTCAATGAGCTTTGCGTTAACTCAAGTTTAGAGGTTTATCGGGTCAATCCGAACGTTTACAGGTCCACCCTTATGTTTAGCGCTTCGCGCCGAAGTCATTGCCTTTAACTGCGAGGCAAGTTCGATGCCAAGTTTGCGATCACATGAAACCAGCATTCGAACTTGGTTGTCCTTCCCAGGCACCGGACCGCGAACTAAGGATTCTGGATTTAGCTCCAACATTGCCAGCGCATCATCGATATCTGACTGTTCGCCAGTCAGCGTAGCTAATCGAACTGCAGGTGGCAGCGAAACTTGAGCGCGTTGTTCGAGTTCACGTTGTGCAAAACCTGCTGGGTCATGACGAATCAATGCTTGAACGGCTGGATGTTCCGAGTCCGCTACCACAATCACTTCCCCATCAGGGCGAACTAGCGATGCGCACTCGTTCCACTTGGCAAAAGTTTCCTGAGTGGCGCTTAATTCGGGACGAGACAACATGGCATTGCCATCAAGCAAAATCGCAGCTGCATATCCACCTTGCGCAATCGGCGCAGCACCGGCGGTTGCCACAACAATTGCGGGACGGGAATCTACGGTGCGCAAAATGTGATCTGAAGTTGATGAGCGAACTGGAATTCCAGGAAAGGCTCGGCCAAGTTCTTCTGCGGTTCGTTCGCTACCAACAGCTGCCGCGCGAATTGAATTACCTTTGCACTTCTTGCAACTCCATTTGGATTCAATGTGACCACATAGATGACAGGTTGGTGCGCTGGAACGAGCGGTCTGCATTAATGGACCGTTGCAAGCTGAGCACAGCGCTGATGTTCTGCAGGTATCGCACACGATTCGCGGCGAATAACCAAGACGGGAGACTAAAACTAAAACTGGACCTTTAGTTAGTGCTGTCTTCATTCCTTGCATAACTGTCGAAGGAATTCGCGAACCGCTTGCTGCTGGATTAATCTTGGTACCCGCTTCATCCAGAGCGCTACGAACTTTTGGTGATTCGTTTCGCAGTTGGTCTCTACTTTTTGCAACGTGTGCCAGCCATGGCATAAGGGCGCAGGTTTCAACTGACATAGTTGCGCCCGCAAAAACTAGAGCAGTGTTTTGTTGGGCACTTCGCAGAACTGCAACATCACGCGCATGCCAATACGGCGCTTGCGGATCAGACAAAGTGTCGTTCCAGTCATCCCAAACACAAATTGCAGTTAAGTCCTTTACTGGCGC
>JALRCB010000219.1 GCA_023257525.1 Candidatus Nanopelagicales bacterium | reverse complement strand
CCAGCAGTGGCGGAACACGTCAAAACCGAGTTACCGGCCGTTGAGAGGTTTCCAGAGACCACGCCCGAATAAGCAACGGTCATCGGCTGCAGGGTGACTGCGGTTGCCGGACTAACCAGTATTGCCAGAGGTAAGCCAAAAACCCCTAGTAATACAAGAGTTTTGGAAAATGGATCGCGAAAGCGTGCTGCAAGCGCCATTGCCTACCCCGTTACCTAAGCCCGCATCCCCAAGGGCTCATTGCACACCAATTTAGAACTCAGGAAATCTTGTTGCAAGCAATTTGACGCTGGAAATTCACCTAAATTTGGCCATTTCTTGGGCGTGTGACTGGTGTGACTGGTGGGTCTAAATGTTAAGTTAAAAGGGATCGAGGGCGCTTATCGTCCACTTCCCTACCGATCATGAGGAAATAAATGAACTTGCGCTCCAATACAACCAGTTTCGCCATTTCTGTTGCGGCTGCGTTGTCATTAATTGCAGGTGGCGTCGCCGTCCCTGCCACTGCCGCAAGTTCAACGGGAGTTTCTGTTGCTACCGGAATTAGCACAAAGGCAAAAGAGCTAACTGCTGAGCAAAAGAAAGCCAAGCAGGCACTCGACAAAGCAATCGCAGATTTAAAGGCCAAAGAAAGATCCCTAGCAAGCGCAGTAAAGGCTCAAGCTAAAGCACTTAAGGCTGTTGCCTCTGCTGAAAAGGCATTGAAGTCTGCAAAAGCTAAGGCCGCTAAGAAGCCAACTAAAAAGAACAAAGCTGCGGTCAAGACTGCTCTAGCAAACCTTACAAAGGCACAACAAAAACACGCTGCGTTTTCTACTAAAGTCACGCAACTAGATGTTGTTCGCGATACCACGCAAGCAAAAGTGATTCGCGCTGATGCAAAACATGCTTGGTTGCTTAACGACATTTCGACTTTGCAATGTGGTGTTGGCACAAGTGTCACTGCTGCAAGTGGCGCGGTAGAAGTTGTTCGCGAATGTGGCATTGTTTACATGCACGAAGACGGTGATACCACACATGTGAAGACCACAACTAATCAATTAGTTGAGGTTCGCAACATTGGATTGCAAACTCCAGAACGCAGAAAGGGCGCATTTCCAGCACAATGCGGTGCTGAAGCTGCTTATGAAAACTTCAAGGCATTAATGCCAGAAGAAATCACCATCGTTCAGCTTCGCTCAATTACAAACAGTAGCAACGCTTGGGGCGGTGGTACTCGCCC
>JALRCB010000218.1 GCA_023257525.1 Candidatus Nanopelagicales bacterium | reverse complement strand
CGACTTGCTAGTTCTAAATCTCCATCACGTAGCGCGCGTTCGGCTTGGGAGCGTAATTCATCAATCTTTACTTTGATCTCGCCAACACGATCGAGTCCAGCTTTTTCTTGTTCCCAGCGAGAACTTAATGACCGAAGCTGCTCTTCTTTATTCGCCAAATCTTCCCGAAGTTTTGTAAGGCGATCTTGAGACGGTTCATCCGCAGCTTTAGCAAGGGCAAGTTCTTCCATTCGAAGTCGATCCACTTGACGTTGCAACTGATCGATCTCCTCAGGTGAGGAATCAATTTCCATTCGCAATCGTGATGCTGATTCATCAATCAAGTCAATTGCTTTATCTGGCAAAAATCTTGAGGTGATGTATCGATCGGAAAGTGCGGCGGCGGCAACTAGGGCTGAGTCAGCAATTCGAACCTTGTGGTGCGACTCGTACTTTTCTTTGAGTCCACGCAAAATTGTGACTGTGTCTTCAACGGATGGTTCACCTACCAAAACCTGTTGGAATCTACGCTCAAGAGCCGGATCTTTTTCAATGTACTCACGATATTCATCAAGCGTTGTGGCACCGACCATACGAAGTTCACCACGAGCAAGCATTGGCTTGAGCATGTTCCCAGCATCCATTGCACCTTCGCCACCGCCACCTGCGCCAACTACGGTATGAAGTTCATCAATGAACGTAACAACTTGGCCGTCACTATTCTTGATTTCTTCAAGTACTGCCTTCAAGCGCTCTTCAAATTCGCCACGATATTTTGCGCCTGCGACCATGGCGCCAAGATCAAGTGACACAAGTTTTTTATTTCGCAGTGATTCAGGAACGTCGCCAGCAACAATACGTTGGGCAAGTCCTTCAACCACCGCAGTCTTTCCAACACCAGGCTCACCAATTAGAACTGGATTGTTTTTAGTACGCCGAGAAAGCACTTGAACTACTCGACGAATTTCGGAATCACGACCAATTACTGGATCGAGCTTTCCTTCTCTTGCTAGTGCAGTTAAGTCAGAGCCGTATTTTTCAAGCGCTTGAAAAGTTCCCTCTGGATCGGCATTAGTTACTCGACGACCACCCGTTACCCTCTCAAGTGCGCCCGCAAGTTGTTCAGCAGTGGCACCTGCAGCCTTTAGAGTTTGTGAAACTTCATCACTTTGGGAGGCAAGACCAATAAGTATATGTTCGGTAGAGACAAAATCATCGCCATGTTCGGAAGCAAATTTCTTAGCAGTGTTGATCGCTGAGAATGCGGAACTTGCC
>JALRCB010000217.1 GCA_023257525.1 Candidatus Nanopelagicales bacterium | reverse complement strand
ATTCGTCTGACGAGCGCACCACCTTGACCGTGATGCCCAAAGGCGCAGCGCGGGTTTCGATCACTTCGAGGGTTTGCGGGTGCACATCGCCGCTGACGATGAAGGTGTTGCCCTTGGCCTTGATTCCATGCGAAGCGCCGAGCCATTTGGCACTCAGCTAATTGAAGTCTTAACGGAAAACGGTCTGGAACCAGAAAACTGGCTAGCTGAATTCGGTGTTGGACAATTTGAAATCACGCTACGCCCAGCCCCAGCACTAGTTGCGTGCGATCGCGCAATATTGTTGCGGGAAATTGTTCATGACGTGGCTCGCGCAAATGGCCTACGAGCAACTTTTGTTCCGTTGCCGCATCCAGATTCGGTTGGCAACGGCGTGCACGTGCACTTGAGTTTCAATGACTCAAATGGTCCAGTTAGTTATGATCCAAATGGCGAAAGTGGACTTAGCGCAATCGCTTCGAAAGCATCGGCAGGAATTTTGGCCCATGCTGAAATGATCATGGCAATTAGCGCGCCTAGCCAAATTTCATACTTACGACTCAAGCCGCACAGATGGTCCAGCGGTGCAATCTTTATTGGCGCTCATACCCGCGAGGCGTTGCTACGTATTTGTATGCCTCCTGCCGATTCTGATCCAGTGAAGAAATACAACCTGGAATATCGCGCAGCTGATGCCACAGCAAATCCATGGTTTGTCATGGCTGCTCTAGTTCGCGCAGCCACAGCGGGACTTGATGCTGATCAGCCTGTGACTGCTGTTGTGACTTCGGAAGTTGATGAATTACCAGAGTCTGAGTGGCAACGCATTGGCATTCGTCCTTTGCCAGGTTCGCTGGAAGAAGCGCTAACTTATCTAGCCCCGGGCACACCGTCGCGAAAATGGTTCTCTGACACTTTGCTTGATACGCACTTAATTCTGAGAGAAATGGAACGCAAGTTTTTTGCCGACATGGATGATGTTGAGAAGTGCCAGAGGTATGCCGATGCCTACTAGCAAACTTTCGCAGCACATTGCGAAGGTAGAACTATTTGACCATCACACCCACGGTGTTTGGATTGAAACTCCCACCGAGGAAATGTTCACCTTCCAAATGACCGAGTCTGATCGGCAACCTGAATCCCTCGAGCAATCGATGGACGCGCAATTAGGCTTTGCAGTCCGAGCCTGGTGTGCACCGATTTTAGATTTACCAACGCATGTTGATGGCCGGGCTTACTTCACTCGTCGCTGTGAACTCGGTGGGGATGAGGTAAACAGACGATTCCTATCTAGCGCTGGAATCTCAGTGCTTGGAGTTGACACTGGGTATCGCGGAAATGAAATCTTTACTGA
>JALRCB010000216.1 GCA_023257525.1 Candidatus Nanopelagicales bacterium | reverse complement strand
ACATCCAGTTGTTCAAGAAGACGAATCGAACTGGAGCAAAACAGAATTGAATGCCGTGCGTAAGGCGCTTACCGCGGAAGCTGAAGAACTAGCCATTGAAATTACTCTTGCTGAGGAAAAGTTTCACGCGTTAATTATGGAAAGTGGTGAAGGCGCCGGCGACGATCAGGCCGATGCTGGAACCAAGACTTTCGAGCGCGAACATGAGATCTCAATTCTTTCCAACAAGAAAGATCTACTAGATCAGACAAATCGCGCATTGGATCGAATCGAAGCCGGAACTTATGGCGCGTGCGAGAACTGTGGCAAGCAAATTGGAAAACTCCGCCTGCAGGAAGCAAATCCTCGCGCAACTATGTGCATGCCTTGTCGCCAGCGCGAAGACCGTTCCTAGCGTCGTGTATCGTCGGCAACTTCTCGTAACTGCGCTCCTCGTCATAATTTTCGATTTGGCGACTAAAGCCTGGGCCGTGGCAAGACTTGAAAATCAATCTGACATCAAATTGATCGGCGAATTCCTAAAGTTCTCATTTGTGCGAAATCCTGGAGCAGCTTTTTCTTTTGGAACTAACGTGACTTGGGTGTTCACATTAATTGCGATCGCTGTAAGTGCCGCGATTTTAGTTATTTCGCGAACGGTTACTAATGAACCTTGGGCTATTGCCCTTGGCGGCCTTCTAGGCGGCGCAGTTGGGAATTTGATTGATCGAATTTTTCGAAGCCCAGAAGTATTTCAGGGACACGTCGTGGACTTTATATCAATCCCTAACTACCCAATGTTCAACATCAGCGATAGCGCGGTAGTTTTGTCCGCCATCGCTATGGTGGTGTTGTCATTTCGAGGTGTCGAATACCAAACCCCAAATGCAATCCCAACAAATACGGATGCGGGTCAACAATGATTCGAATGTGGCCAATTGACGAATCATTAGAAGGTGAGCGCTGCGATGTGGCGTTATCAAGATTGACTGGTGAGTCCAGAGCTACTTGTGTCACGTTACTTGAGGAAAAACGAGTCACCTTAAATGGCAAAGTAGCGCAAAAGAGTGCTCGGTTAGAGTTCGGCGATGTTATTGAAGTTGATCTTCCCGACCCGGACATGCATGAAGCTGAACCTACTGTCGAGTTACCAATAGTTTTTGAAGATGACTCATTTGTCGTTATTGATAAACCAGCTGGCGTAGCCGCTCATCCAAGCCAGGGTTGGTCTGGGCCAACAGTCACCGGGTCACTTACTGCCATGGGAACGGTCTTAACTTCGTTTGGTCCATCAGAACGCAAAGGTATTGTGCATCGATTAGATGTTGGCACGAGCGGTCTAATGGTGGTTACAAAAT
>JALRCB010000215.1 GCA_023257525.1 Candidatus Nanopelagicales bacterium | reverse complement strand
CGTTCAAGTTCAGCAAACGGCGCGATAGCATGACGACATTCACCACTTAACTCATGGTCGATTTCCAAAAGCAGAGTCTTGTCACTTTGAACGATTAACGGTCCGTCAGTCATTATGCAGTTCCTTCTTCGTCAACGTTCTCAGCAAGTTCAGCACCGGTGATGCGGGCAATTGTGAATGTACGCACCTCGTTGGTTCGCACATCAAATGCAGTTAGGAAGCCACCAGTAATTGTTAATGGTTCAACAATTCGTTCGCTAGTCATGCCACCTTTATCTGCATAACCAATCCAAACTTCTTTACCCTGCGCCAACGCATCATTAAGCAGCGTCAAAGTTTGGGAAGTCGTACTGCGCGGACCATTTGTTGAAACTGGCTTACTCGCATCAACTCGTTCGCCAGCGCGAAGTGCCTTGACTGCAGCGGTAACTAATCGGCTTGATGGCCCAGTCACTGTTACTGGCGAAGCAGCGGCGCGAACCGAAGTGCGCTTGGTGTCTGGGCGATGAATAAGAACTGCGCCTTCTGCGCTTTCAGCAACTGGCGCGTAACCGCAGGCGCGAAGCTTTTCTAGCACGATGTCAGCAGGCGATGAGCTAACCACAATTCCGGGTGCAAGGGATCGGAACTTAAGTGATGCCAAACGTCGGTCAGCCTGAACCGTGGCTATTAATTGCTCGTCATCGCATCGTAAGTAAATCGATGCCACACCAACGCGCAGCACACCGTGTTTGCGAGCCACATCTTCGATTAAGTAGGTGAGTGGTTGTGGCAACGGTGTCTTGGAAAGCGCTGCTAAGAATTCAATAATGTCGTTGGCTGATTGACCTTGATCTAACGCTCTGCGGATTGAGTTTTCTGTGAACCGATAAGTAGTTGCTGCTCCAGTTGATTCAACATCAGCAATTACAGCCATTGTTCGGCGTTGGTTTGCAGCCAATCGACCAGGTGCGAGTGCAGTCAAATCTGCTTGCACAATTACATGGTCAACTGGATTCGGCAAAAGTGAACCCAAAACCTTTGTTGGGTCATCACCCTTAGCCACTGCGCGACCAAATGAAGTTAGCGATCCAAGGGCAGTGATTCCAAGAGTTGCAGCTTCATCAAGCACAGCAGAAACTGCAGCCGCGCGAACCATTGAGGAACGTCGCGGGCGATGCCAATCTAAATGATCAGTAATGATCGCAGCACTTGTAGTTGCTCCATCATCAAGACCTAAATAGATTTCTAACAAAGAAATGCGAAGTGGATTTATAAAGCCTCGTTCAACTGCAGAAGTTAAGGAATTTATTCGATCGCCACCATCACCACCAACTACGTGAGGTGCGCGAGCCATGTCTCGC
>JALRCB010000214.1 GCA_023257525.1 Candidatus Nanopelagicales bacterium | reverse complement strand
CTGCCCAAACCACAATCTTGTATTACGACGACGGTGTTACCGAACTTGGTCGACTTGGGGAAGCTAACCGAGTATCTATCGAGTTCGATCAAATCCCAGTGCAAACTCAGCAAGCTATGTTGGCCGCAGAAGACCGAGAGTTTTATGAGCACGGTGGTTTTTCAATTCGAGGAATCTCGCGCGCGGTAGTAACAAACCTGATTGGCGCAACTGGCGCAGGTGGCGGATCAACCATCACTCAGCAATATGCAAAGAATGCTTATTTAACTCAGGAACGTACTATCACTAGAAAGTTACGAGAGCTTGTGCTTTCGATCAAACTGGAAACCATTGTTAGCAAAGATCAAATTCTTCAGGATTACTTGAACACCATTTACTTTGGCCGCGGTGCTTACGGCATTGAAACTGCAGCCAATCAGTATTTTGGCAAGAGTGTTAGCCAACTAGATGTGTCTGAGTCTGCGGTCCTGGCGGCAATTGTGCAAGCACCCAACGGACTTTCACCAGAAGAAAACCTTGATGGTTTAACCTCTCGTTGGAATTACGTACTTGATGGCATGGTAGAAAAAAGTTGGATCTCGCAAGAGGAGAGAAGTTCAATAACTTTTCCAGCCATAAAACCTTACGAACAGATAAATGCATTCGGTGGTCCACAAGGTCATCTGGTTGAACAAGTTCGTCAAACTATGTATGACAACGGAATCACCGAAGATCAAATCAACTTACTTGGGTTACGGGTTATTACAACGTTTAACAAAGTGGCACAGGATGCCATGATTGCTGCCGTTAATGAACAAGCACCAACTGAAAACATTGAAGGCTTGCGCATTGGTGTTGCATCTGTCCGTCCTGAAACCGGCGAAGTTGTTGCAATGTATGGCGGCGCCGATTACTTGGAAAATCAATTCAATAATGCAACACAAATGATTGGACAGGCCGGATCAACTTTTAAACCGTTTGCACTTGCTGCAGGTTTAGAAAATGATGTAACCCTAGCCACGACATTTAGCGGCAAGAACAAAACCATGGTCGGTACTTACGAAGTAGTCAACTATGGCGATAAGTCATTTGGTGATCGCATCACATTATTGAAAGCAACTCAGGACTCGGTTAACTCTGCCTACGTAGAGCTAGCCAACACAGTTGGTTTGGAAACTGTTTTCAATGCAGCCAAGCGCGCTGGAATTCCTGCTGACGCTGTTGGCATGGAACCTAACTTAGCTTTCACACTTGGTACAACGAGTCCGCATGTTGTTGACATTGCGGCTGCGTATGCGACTTTCGCTTCCCGCGGTTTACAGGTTTCGCCTTCATACATTCGATCGATCACAACTGGCTCGGGTGAAATTCTTTACAAGCTAAATCCAAAACCAGTCCAAGCTTTCAGCACTGACATTGCGGA
>JALRCB010000213.1 GCA_023257525.1 Candidatus Nanopelagicales bacterium | reverse complement strand
TTGTTCTTAATAGTTACTGATTCGATCCAGTCATCGCCAGCAACGCTTTCAACTTCAGAGTTAACGATGAGCTCAACACCCATGGCGCGAACTTGGTCAACAGTTGCAGCGTGAGCGCGGAAAGTATCACGGCGATGCACCAGAGTTACTGACTTAGCGATGGGGGCTAATGAATATGCCCAGTCAAAAGCTGAATCGCCACCACCGATGATGACAACATCTTTACCAGCGTGAACATCAAGTTTTGGAACGAAGTAAACCAAGCCCTTGCCAACGTATTCGTTGCCCGCAGGTAATTCGCGGGGAGTGAAGGATCCGATACCACCGGTGATGATTACAACTTTGGCTTCAATGACGGTGCCTTTGTCGGTAACAACTCGAACTGGGCCAGCTTCACTTGTTTCCAGCTCTTCGGCACGCTCACCCAAGATAAATGTTGGATTGAATGCGCCAGCCTGCTTCATTAAGCCATCAACTAAATCGCGACCTTTAACTGCAGGAAAACCGGCAATGTCGAAGATTTCTTTTTCGGGATACATGGCGGTGATTTGGCCACCAGGTTCAGTTAATACATCTAGTACGGTTACCGAAAATCCCCGGAATCCTGCGTAATAAGCAGCATATAAGCCAGCCGGACCGGCGCCAATAACTAGAACATCACTCATATGTTCGAGTTTATCTTTGAATGCGGTTGGTTGGAAACCCAGTCGGCACAGAGGAACTGCTCCACTTAGTCGGTGAATCTCATAGCCTCAATTGAGTTTGCTGTAGCTGTAACTCAAGAATGAAGCTGTTGCTACCGATGCCTGGTAGGGCAGTAGCGCTATGCCAAGCGGGATTGACGTTCTAAAAGCAACCACAACCATTGGAATTGTGAGTAGAGCTGTCAGGGCTAATGATATTGAAGCAGTTTGTAGATTATGTGGAACGTAGAACTGATAAGCCCATACGAGCGCGCAGAATACAGATGCGGCAAAAAATCCAAGATAGATGAGCGTGGCTGTAGTGGTGGCTCGTTGTGCAACGGTGACTGCTGCAATTCCCAGAACAATGAAGTTGTAAGGCCAGATAAGACCAAAGATAAAGTCGGGTGGTTGCCATGCCGGGGCATTGAGATTGCGGTACCAGTTATCGCCAGTGTTCACCCAGAGGCCAGAGCCAATTACATAAATCGCAACCAGTGCAACGCCGGTAATCGCGGCAAGATTTTTCACTTGCTAGCGCTTTGCGTCATATGCCGAGTATAAATCGACTGATATTGGAAAGTCGTGTGACGCGAGCACCGATTGAACAATAGAACGATGGTCAATAACTAGCGGTATTCGGCAGGTGAGCGTACCCATGAGCCAGAAACCAAGGCTGAAAGGTCAGCCGCGCTTCCGCTGAACACATTCAAATCCAAGTGATTCCTGCCAGTAT
>JALRCB010000212.1 GCA_023257525.1 Candidatus Nanopelagicales bacterium | reverse complement strand
TGGATTTTTGGCCAGCATTTCTTTGGCAGACATTGTGCTTGGAACTACTTCAGAATAAATCCGCGCTTCTCGGATTCGGCGAGCAATCAGTTGGGCATACTGCGCACCGAAATCAACTACAAGTACCGGGCGGGCGTCAGTCACATCCTTAGCCTATTGCTAGTCAATTCTTCATTACTTGGCACCTGTAAAGGTCAAAGGGCTGCTGGTGCACCGGCTGGCACAATTGGTGACTTAGGCGCGATTCGTGAAACTTCTCGGTACGGCTCACCAAAGTTTGGCCTTTGATCTTGCTCACCGTTGTTAGGCCACATCGACATGGCTCGCTCAGCTTGGGCAGTGATTGTCAGCGAAGGGTTAACGCCTAAGTTTCCAGAAATAGTTGATCCGTCAGTGATGTGTAAACCTTCATACCCAAAGACTCGATGATATGGATCTACAACACCCTCGCTAGCAGAAGAAGCAATCACACATCCGCCAACAAAGTGAGCGGTGAAGGGCGCCTCGATCACTTCACCGAGATTACCCATTGCATCGCCATCGATAGTGGTTGCTAATTCGCGAGCTACCTGGTTTGCCACCGGAATCCAACTTGGGTTTGGTTGGCCTTCACCTTGTCGACTACTTAACTTCCAGCCACCAAATGTGGAATCTTTCTTTCCAAATACTGTTATTGAATTATCCAGAGTTTGCATTACTAATGCGATCACCGTTTTTTGCGACCAGTCTTTAACCCATAAATGTTTAAGTGCCAGCAGCGGTGATTTGGATACTGCACTAATCCAAACCTTCCATCGCGGCTTTGAATCATCACCATCAGTAAGAATTGTTGAAAGTAAGCCCATCGAATTGGAGCCGACGCCATAACGAACCGGCTCAACATGAGTGTGTTCATCTGGAAAGAATGAAGAAGTAATTGCAACACCACGAGTGAAATCTGGTGACGGAATGTTATTAGCAACTGCGCCAACCAGCGCTTCTGAATTTGTCCTCGATAGATATCCAAGTCTTTCGGAGAGGTTGGGAAGTACTCCTTCATCCTTCATTCGATGCAAAATCTTTTGAGTGTTGTAAGTTCCAGCTGCCACAACTACATGTTTGGTGCGAAGCGTGCCTTTACTGAAACCACCAGTCTTTTTGGTCCTGACTAACCATTCATCACCAGCCCGGATTAATTCGGTGACTGTTGTCATTGCCTTAATTTCAGCTCCGCCTAATTTGGCTAGGGCTAGATAGTTTTTATCAAGGGTGGTGCTGGCGACGGGTTTGA
This sequence comes from Candidatus Nanopelagicales bacterium, assembly GCA_023257525.1. GTDB lineage: Bacteria > Actinomycetota > Actinomycetes > S36-B12 > UBA5976 > UBA5976. Next base: position 152 of record JALRCB010000212.1, on the reverse strand, counting down.
CGCTGTTGACTACTCAAAGCTGTAAGGAGTAAAAAATGCCGATTCCATTTCCACCTGACGGACCCCAAGTCCAAGCGGCGCTTCAAAAAGTACCTACGTCACAACTGCAAAATTATGCAGCGGGTCGTCCTCCACAGCCTACAGGTCAAGTC
>JALRCB010000211.1 GCA_023257525.1 Candidatus Nanopelagicales bacterium | reverse complement strand
GGCAAACCCAAAACCCGAGCAATCTTGTCGAAGGCTTCACCTGCTGCATCATCAATTGTCTGACCCAGTTGAATTACGTCTTGAGTAATGTCAGGCACCAACAGCAAAGATGAGTGACCACCCGAAACCAGCATTGCCACACTTGGTTCATCAAGTGGTCCATGTTCAAGTTGATCAACGCATACGTGCGCAGCTAAGTGATTAACTCCATAAATCGGTTTGCCCAAAGCAACCGATAGTGACTTTGCGGCAGCAACGCCAACCAACAAGGCTCCGGCTAACCCTGGACCGGATGTCACGGCGATTGCGTCAACGTCTGCGAGTTTGATGTTTGCCGTTTTACAAGCCCGTTCAATCGTCGGCACCATTGCCTCTAGATGCGCGCGGCTGGCAATTTCTGGCACTACCCCGCCGAACCGGGCATGCTCATCAACGCTCGATGCAACTTCATCGGCCAACAAAGTTGTGCCGCGGACAATCCCAATTCCGGTTTCATCACACGAAGTTTCAATTCCCAAAATCAATGGCTCAGACATTAGTTATTCGCTTTCGCATAATGTTTGCGTCAATTGTGTTTCCGTAATAATTGCGCCGAATATCGATTCGTTCATAGCCACGCGATGCATACATCTTCATTGCTGCGTCATTGTCACTGCGAACCTCTAAGAAGATCTCTCGAACATTTCGTAGGGCCGCTTGAGATTCAAGCCAGTCCATCAATGAAGTTCCGATTCCTTTGCCCTGCTGATCTTTGGCAACTGCAACAGTGTTTACATCGCCTTGTTTACCTACATATCTAAATGAGGCATAACCAACAATCTTTGAATCCAGAACAGCCACTGAAACATCACGGGAGATTGAAACTTCAGCAAGCTCGCCAAGGAACAGTTCTTCACTCCAGGTATCAATCGGAAACAAATCGATTTCGATAGCAAGTACTTGATCCAAGTCAGCATGTGTCATTGGGCGAATTTCCAACATTAGAGAACCGACTTTCTAGTTGTCGGTTCCACTGCATCCGGTTTCCGCAAATACATTGGTGAAACATCTACGAGCTGCGCTGTTCCAGATGCAAAAAGTCTTGCTAACGATCCAGCTTGCAATTCCATGACATTTCCTGAGATGAAATCTGGATAAAGCTGCGCACCCGGACCTACGAACTCAGAGTCAGGAAATTGCGCGAGCAAATCCTCTGGTTTTGAAACTTGTGGCTCGCCTATTCGCTTATCTTCGTAACGTGCCCAGTACAACTCTTTACGCCGGGCATCTGTAACCACTACGCAAGGTTTTGCGTAATCAAAAGCAATTGCATCTAGTGAGCAAATGCCATGTATTGGAATGTTTCGGGCATGTGCGAAAACTCCAGCCGTTACAAGTCCTACTCGCAATCCAGTGAATGGACCTGGTCCAACGCCAACAACTACATCTGTGATCTCACTTATCTCTAACCCTGATTCAGCGACTACTTGAGAA
>JALRCB010000210.1 GCA_023257525.1 Candidatus Nanopelagicales bacterium | reverse complement strand
TCTGAGCCAGCAGAACTGAAAGAGCCACCTATGGCACTTAAGGCAGCGTTAAAGTTCCGCGCTTACTGGACTGCGCTCGTAGTTAATCTCTCAAATGGCATGACGTCATTTGGTTTGCGTTCAGCATTAATTCCACTCTTTGTGGTTTCGGTACTTCAAAAGAGCCCAGCAACTTCAAGCTATGGATTCCTAGCTACCAGCGTGGTGCAGGCGTCACTGCTACTTCCCGCCGGACGAATGACGGACACTAGAGGGCGCAAGCCATCAATGATCATTGGAACGCTATTCCTCGTGGTTTCTATGCTCTGCCTAGTTGCCAGCGAAACCTTACTGGGGTTTTACGCAGCCATGGTTGCCATGGGAGTCAGCGCCGCATTCTTAGGTGGGGCGCCGTCGGCTGTAGTTGGCGACATCGTTGATGGTCGCAAAGGTGGCCCGGTAGTTGCTACCTACCAAATGATGAGTGATCTGGGAATCATCATTGGTCCGCTTTTGTTCGGTTACTTAGCAGATTCAACCGGTGGTTTTGCTTGGCCATTTATTGCAAGTTTGATAGTTGCAATGGCTACCAGCGTTCTAGTTATGTTCATGCCAGAAACTAGAAAACCAAAAGCGGCAGAAACTTTAGCTGCTTAATGCTGCAATCTCTGGCAACAAAATTCCAGTGTGTGCATGGCAGTCATAGCCATTTGGATTCTTAATTAAGTACTGCTGGTGATATTCTTCGGCGTACCAGAACTTGAAATTGCTAGCTGGAGCTAATTCAGAAGTAATTGGGTCAAAGCCTTTTCTGACTAGTACTTCGTTGTAAGCATTGCGAGTTTCTGTTACCCATTTTTCTTGCTCGGAAGTTGTCCAGTAAACGGCACTTCGGTACTGCGTGCCTATGTCATTACCCTGGCGATTGCCCTGAGTTGGATCATGATTTTCCCAGAAACATTTCAGTAAGTCATAGATGGAAGTTTTTGACGGATCGTAGGCTACTAAAACAATTTCAGTGTGACCTGTGGAGCCAGTGCAAACCAATGGATAGGTTGGGTCACTTGCCGTTCCGCCCATGTAACCAACTGCGGTGCTAACTACACCTGGAAGGTTCCAAAGTTTTTTCTCAGCACCCCAGAAGCAACCCATTCCGAAGTAAATGACTTCTGTTCCCTGCGGCCAAGGACCACGGATGTCTGTATCTAAAACCAAGTGCAGTTCGCTCATGCCTCTACTTTGCCAAGGAATGGAAGTTTTCGCACATGCAAAAAGGGGCAGGCATAGCCAACCCCTTTAGTTTGCTCGAAATTTTTATTCGTCGCCCGAGAAAATTGCAATCAGGCGAAGAAGTTCGGTGTACAACCAAACCAAAGTGATTGCCAAGCCAAACGCCATTCTCCAGGCTTCCTTTTCCGGAGCACCTTGAGCGATTGACTGAGTGATCGTTTCGAAGTCCATAACTAGCGAGAATGAAGCTAGTGCAACACCAGCACTGC